>JBAXMJ010000064.1:0-14902 GCA_037134355.1 bacterium
CCCCACCGCCTCCATGCCGGTGCTGGCTCTGAAGGAAATCGCCGACCCCGCCACGCCGGGACTGATCCGGCGCATCCGCATCGTCAAATCCAACTTCAAATACCCCCTCTGGCGCGTGGAGGAAGTTGTGCGTCAAGTCCCCGCCGGCCAGCCTGATACTGTCCTCTCCCGAAACATCATGATTGCCGATCACGCCATGATCCGCCTGACCGACGTAGCCGACATCAATAAACTTCAAACCCTGATCGCCTCCCTCGGCTTGACCATCCGGAAAAACATGAAAATGCCCGGGTGTTATCTCATCAGCATCACCGATGAATCCACAGAGGCCCTGCCCCGCCTGCTGGCCATGCTGAATGAAAACAAGGATCTCATCCGTTATGCCGAGCCCGATTATATCGTCCGCTCACAACAAACCGTTCCCAATGACCCGCAGTTTGGCTCACTCTGGGGACTCTACAATGCCGGCCGCCCAGGTTCCGACATCTCAGCCCCACAGGCATGGGATTGGACAACCGGCGACACCCAGGTCGTCGTCGCCGTGATTGATACCGGTATCGACTACACCCACCCCGATCTCGCCGACAATATCTGGAGCAATACCGCTGAATCCGCAAACGGACTGGATAACGACGGAAATGGTTATACAAATGATGTGCGCGGCTGGAACTTTGCAGGGGACAACAATAACCCGATGGACGGCCATAGTCATGGCACCCATTGCGCCGGCACCATCGGCGCCATCGGCAATAACGGTACCGGCGTGGCAGGGGTCAACTGGCGTTGCAAGATCATGGCGCTTAAATTCCTGGATGACAGCGGAAGCGGCACGGATTCCGACGCCGCTGATGCGCTTCATTATGTCGCCGACCTCAAGCGGTGCGGTGTCAACATCCGGCTCACCAGCAACAGCTGGGGCGGCGGGGATTACACGACCACTCTCCGTGATGCCATCCAGGAAAATGCCTCTCTTGGAATTTTGTTCATGGCCGCCGCCGGCAATTCAGGAATCAATAATGATATCACCCCCTTCTATCCTGCCAGTTACACTGAATCGAACGTTATCGCCGTAGCGGCCACCACTTCAAGCGATGGACTGGCTTCCTTTTCCCAATATGGCGCCACCTCGGTTGATCTTGGTGCACCGGGCTATGACATCCTGAGCACCGTTCCCGGCTCCGCATATGCAACGAAGAGCGGCACCTCCATGGCGACCCCGCATGTTGCCGGGGTCGCCACACTTCTCTGGAATGCCTGGCCTGAGGCCCGCCTCCAGGATATCCGGGACGCCATCCTGCGGGGAACCGATCCCATTCCCGCCCTGACTGGAAAAACCGTCACCGGCGGCCGGCTTAATGCCTATAAGGCACTAAAGACTCTCTTCCGCATCGTCCATACGCCTCTTGAAGACACCTTCAACACCTCGTCCGACTATCCCGTCAGCGCCTTGATTGGACCGGCCCTCTTCAACGATACCAATCAGGCGACCCTGTTCTGGAACGCCGATGGCTCCACCAATTTTGCAGCCATCGCCCTCAACAACATCAGCAACACCTGTTTCGAAGGCGCCATCCCTGCACAGTCAGAAGGCACTACAATCCTGTACTGGCTCCAGACCGTCTCGCAGTCCAACCAGATCGTGCGAGTTCCATCCAATGCCCCGTTGTCATCCTACAGTTTCAAAGTGGTTTCCCCCATCAGCCTCACTGTCACCGGAAGCCCTTCCCCCTTGGATAGCGTCACCCCTGCCTATGGAACCGACACCTATTCATCCGGCAAGGTGTTTCATGCGTCCGCCCCAATCGCCACCGCGCCCACCAATGGCATGCGGTGGCGCTGCACCGGCTGGACTGGTATCGGCAGTGTTCCTGCAACCGGCTCCACAAATGGCGTCACCTTTACGCTCACAAACAGCTCGACGCTTTCCTGGCAATGGAGTCATGAGGTCTCACTTGTTCAAACCTCCCTTGTCTCCACTGTCCTGAACAAGACCGTCTGGTATGCGGATGGCACCACGGCCACAAGCCAGACCGCAACCGCAGCCGTCACTTTGAACGGAATCAGTTACAACTTCATCGGGTGGACGGTGGATGGACTGCGCCAACCCGATCCCACCCAAGCCGCCGTCAATCCGGTTAAGGGTATCCTCATGACCGCCCCCCGTGTTGCAGAGGCACTCTATCTGCCCACACCCCGGGATGCCGATAACGACGGCCTCGAGGACTGGTGGGAGTGCTTTTATTTCGGCGCCACGAATGTCAGTCTTCTGGAAGATACCGATGGTGACGGCTATGTGAACCGCGATGAATTCCGGGATCGAACCGATCCACGGAATCCCTTGTCTTTTCCCCACCCTCCCGTTATTCAGCATTCCCCCCTGATCGATCCCCAATCCCATCCGGCACCGTTCACCATTACGGCTACTATCACCGACAACTACACCGTTGCCTCCGCCATTGTTATGTGGAAACGTAACGGAGGAAGCACCATTTTCAACGCCATGACTCCCGGCACCGCCAATGATTTCAGTTTCGCCTTTCCTGCACCGGGAAGCAACGGGGACACCTTCGTCTATTCCATCATCGCGTCCGACCTGCAGGGCAGTTCCACGAACGGCCCCAACACCTTTGCGGTTCTGTATCCCCTTGTAACGCTGTCGCCGTCCTGCCTGGATGCAATGCTTCTCCCTGAGACCACCCGCACGCTGGCGCTGTCGGTCACCAATCGCGGGGGCGCCGCGTATCGCTCCGATTTATCCATCCTGTGGGGCGGACACAGCAACGCCGTGGAACATGGGGCGGCAGGCTGGAGCCACTCCGGAACGGTTGATCTCTGGACTCTTTCCACAAACCGGAGCACCTCCGGATCCACCGCCTGGTATTGCGGGGATCCCGCCACCCGAACGTATGGCAGCAGCATGCACGCCAAGCTGGATTCGCCTCCTATCATTCTGCCTGCCGGGGCACAACTTTCCTTCCGCTACTGGATCCAAAGTGAACTGGATGGGCAATTTTGGCGGTGGGGCTGGAATTACAACGATTGCTGGGACGGAGGCATCGTGGAAATTTCAACCAATCTGGGGGTTTCCTTCCAGCAAATCGCCCCGATCGGCGGTTACCCGAATGTCATCTCGGGCTACGCTGCATCTCCCTGGCCGGATCTTACGCCCTGCTTCGCTGGAACCGGCTCCTGGAGCCAGGCGGTATTCAATCTCTCGGCCTTTACCGGCTCGGTCGCAATTATCCGGTTCCATTTCGGATCCGACGACAACACCGAGGAGGAAGGCTGGTATCTTGACGATATCGTGATTTCACCGGTTGTTCAGCCCCAATCCTGGCTGTCGCTCGCGACCAACAAACTCACTCTTTCTGCAAACAACATTAGCGTGGCCCCGGTTGTCACCTTGGACAGTACCGGCATTCCCACAGGCGGACGCCAATCCACGCTATTGATCTCAGGAAATGACCCTGTGAAACCGTACGCCATCATTCCGGTCCGGATGACCGTCCGTTCACCGGCAACGCTGATCTGGCAAACCGCTTCCCAGACTTCCACCAATGGCACCGGACTGGTAACACTTGGCAATCAGTTCTATGATGCCGATGGCGACACCTGTCAGATGGCCTGTGAATGGAGTACCTCCGCGGGTGACCCCTGGAGCAATCTCTGGCTCACCGCTGTCCAGGCTGATGCGGGCACCGCCTGGCTTGATAACGCCCAATCCGCCTCGATTTCAAACCTCATTACACGCACCGCTTCGGGCCTCATCACCAATGCCGTCACCGCGCTCTGGAATTCCCAGACCTCCGGGTGCGGGTGGCACGCCGCCTCCAACACCCTGGTACGCGGCCATACCTGGGATGGGCTCTTCTGGAGCAGTTGGGTTACCAGCCAACCGTTCATGGTGGATAACGAGGCGCCGCCCACCCCCACCAATCTCAGCGTTAACACCCACATCATCGCGGGGTGGAACAAAATCCCATCTATCATTTTGAATTGGAATCATGTCACCGACGAGAGCGGCATTGGTCTGAAAAATTATCCCTATGGCGCGGGAACCAATGTGCTGTCGCTTGATCCTTCGGGCACCACCACAAACCGCAAGGCCACCATTCCCTCCCCGGGTGACGGCACCAACATCTGGGTCTGGGTCCGGGCGCAGGATAACTTTGGAAACCTCAGCGAAGCGGCCTACAAGGGACCTTACTGGATTGACGCCAATCCCCCCTCCCCTGCGGGTGCCACACTATCCCTGACCCTGAGCCCCTTCGGCAATTATTGCATCGGAGTCACCTCGGTTACCGGTTCCTGGAACGGGTTCACTGACAGAGGAACCGGAATTGAGGGCTACTACCTGTCGCTTCAGGATGGAAGTGGAACGAC
Source organism: bacterium (assembly GCA_037134355.1). Classification (GTDB taxonomy): domain Bacteria; phylum Verrucomicrobiota; class Kiritimatiellia; order CAIKKV01; family CAITUY01; genus JAABPW01. The sequence continues at coordinate 4,384 of JBAXMJ010000064.1, forward strand.
AAACGGCGCCTTACAACTAACAACAACCGGCGTGTTCAATACCCTGATCATGAACCAGACCAATACCGTTTATGTCTGGGCCAGGGACAAGATGGGTTGGATCGGTCAGTCGGCAAAAGTCGCCTTTCTGGCCTTGTCACCGGCAGGCGATTGGGATCATGACGGCGTCTCTAATGCCGGTGAGGATATTGCAGGAACTGACGCCTCACGGGCTTCCAGCTTTTTCCGCCTGGGCGTCACCGGCAACACTATGGGGAACGAAAACGGTTTTACGATCCAATGGGCCGGTCTCTCGAACCGCCACTACTCGGTTTCGTACAATGATCAACTGACTTCCGGATCGACCTGGATACCCCTATCCGGATGCGTCAATCTCCCTGGAACCAACGGCGTCATGTCCTTCACCGATCCGACCTCCGTGCCGTTACGGTTTTACAAGATCTCCGTAACCAGACCGTGACCCATCGTGCTTCCCTTTTGACGATTCATCAGGTTTCTTTCTCCACAGGGAGGTCGATAAAGAGGTTGGGGAAATAGAATGGAAGCCCCTTCACGGGGAATGCGACACGAAGTTTTCCTTTTTCTGATGGACTTTCAATATAACCTTCCTTGAGGCCTACCTTGATGATTGCGGCGGTGGTGGTCGCACCTTTCCCAGTGAGGCCCAAGACTCGCTCGCGGGGGAACTCGCCCTCATCAATAATTGCCCTCACCACACGCATGAGGTCTTCCCGGTATTTCTTCATGTGCAAGGATTCATAGGTGAAATACCTTTCCACACGCGTGCGGAGGTTGGATAAATTCAGCAGTTCGCCCATGAATTTGCGGACACAAGGGACACACAGACTGATGACGTCCCACAGAACTTCCATCACTCGTTCCCGTAATTATTCCATCAAGGGAGGTCCCCTTGGCCGTAAAACTGGAATTTCATTCTACAACATAATTTCCCGGCACCACTTTCCCCCTTTTTGCCATCATAGATATACGCCAGCACCATCTGCCGAATATCAGCCGGGAATTTAGATGCGTCTGTGATTGATTTGAGGTGATAGAGGGCGTAGCTTGAAATGGCTTTTGTTAGCGTGAATTTTACATTCAAGAGGGCAGGGTGATGTATGAAATTGGTGACTATTTCTTTGACTGCTTTTCTTTTTATTTTAGGCGGCGGGCTGCTCGTCGAGGAGGCCGTTGCGGTCGCCCCCTATACCGGACAACCCTATCCGTCTCAGTTTGAGAATGGACGGAATCAGGACATGATATTTTATGCAGAAGGGCAGTCCGACTTTCTCTTCCGAAAACAGAAAGAAGTCGTGTTGTATTGTCAGCCGGTTCGACGGGGATTAATTCTGGACTGGGGGCTGTGCCGGAATCTCGTGAGTTCCCCGCTGAGTACCGGTAGTTGTCATGTGGCTGCAGACAACAGTTTTCGAATCACTCTGCCGACAAAGGCGCTCCAGCCCGGATTTTACGATTTGCGTGTGAGAATGCCTCTTTCGGCCACGCAAACGATTGAAGGGGTTACAACCTTCGGCTGGCAGGTTGAGAAGCAGTCGGTTGTCCTGTTGCGGCCTGATGACTTTGATGAGTTCTGGCAGTCGACCCGCGCTTCCTTGACCAATTTCGGATTGGATTTGCATTGCGAACTTCCTCGCATGGTCAAGGGTTCTGAAATTGATCGAGACAATGTTGAGCGTTCGAACCGGCCGGCACATAATGATCCTGAGGGAGAGCGTTTTCAAGAGGTTGAACTATACAAGGTGGATTTCGCCACCGCTGGCCAGCAGCGCGTCTATGCCTGGTTTGCCAAGCCGGCGGGGAAGGGGCCTTTTCCGGGGCTGCTCATTTTGCCGGGGGCAGGAGATCGCTACATCCCCGCGCCGCTGGAGCCAGCGCGCCACGGTTATGCCACGTTGGCGATTCATATACATGGCGAGCCGGTTGATCTTGAGAATTCCCATTATTTGGGGAGATCTACGGAAAGTAAGAGTTTGTATCTAAATGCAATGCAGGCCATGAATGCTTTGGTTGCGCTACCGGGTGTGGATACGAAGCGGATTGCGGTTTCCGGTGGTAGTCAGGGCGGGAGGCTTTCTGTTGTTGTGGCGGCGCTTGATCCTCGGGTCAAAGCGGCCATTCCGATTATCACGCACTATGCCTATTTGCCATATGCCCGCTGGGCGCAGTCGATGAATGCAAAGCATTCCGATGGCCGAACTGGGATTACCAAGGATTTTGTAGAAGGCGACAAGACGCCCCGGGTCGATAGTTATTTCGACGTTTTGAACTTCGCGGCGAAGGTTTCCTGTCCTGTATTGATGTGCGCCGGGCTTACGGATACCGTCTCCTCTCCCACTTCGGTGTATGCCGTTTATCAGACCGTCAAAGGGCCGAAAGAGGTCATAACCTGTCCGAATATCGGGCATGCCTGGTCGCCTGCATTTGATCGTTATGCTTGGAGCTGGCTTGCGAAGGTAATGGAACAAAAATGAAAGGGGTGCAATGAATTGTGGAAAATTGGTTTTGGGAGTGCTATTGGTATCGTTGGTCAATATGCGGTCGGCGAAACTGTCCTTGGTGATGACGGGCATTCCCTGAAGTATGGCCCCAAAGTGTCCCCGCACGAGTTGGAAACTTTTCCGGTGCCAGAAAAAGCCCTGCGGGAGGCAATCATCAACGCGGTGGCCCACAAGGATTATGCGTCCGCCATTCCCATTCGGATCAGCGTCTATGCCGACAAACTCATGATTTGGAACCCCGGCCAGCGTCCTCATGGGTGGGCTTTGGGGAAGCTGACCACGAAAAGACGGCCATTGGGAAGTGCTGAAATATGACTTTCATCAGTTTAACTTGCGCGTTTCGTGCCCAAAACACTTCCCACGAGCATAGGCACAAATACAGCATGATGCGCATTCCGTGCCCGCATTCTGGCAACCACGAAGGGCACCAACTTGACATTGCGCACGTTTCGTGCCTAGTATCCGCCGTCATGATCAGTCCCTGATCGATGAATGAGGAGGAACGATAATGTTTACCGGACGAAAAGAACAACTGAACGACCTTGCGGCACTCTTGCGCAAGAAAACACCCTCACTAGTCACATGCCGGGGACGCCGCCGCATCGGGAAAAGCACTCTCATTCGCGAGTTTGCTAAGAAGGCGGATCGTTTTATTATCATCGAGGGATTGCCGCCGCGGCCTGGCCTCTCGAACCACGATCAACTGCAGGCATTCAGTCGCCAACTCGCCCGGCAGACGGATCTTCCGGAAGTTGAACTTGCCAACTGGCCACAGGCATTTCAGTTACTGTCCAGCGCCATCCACAACGAATGGACAGTTATCCTGCTCGACGAGATTTCCTGGCTAGGGGGGCTCGATCCGGACTTCCCCGGCCACCTCAAGATGGCTTGGGACAGTGTATTCAAGCAGCACCCCAAGCTCGTACTTGTGCTGTGCGGATCGGTATCGGCCTGGATCACGAAAAACATCCTGAATAACACGGGATTCGTGGGACGGGATTCATGGGACGTCTTGCTGGATGAGTTGCCCCCGTGTGATTGCAACAGGTTCTGGGGGAAAGCCGGCGACCGAACCAGTGCCTACGAAAAACTAGCGGTCTTATCCGTCACAGGCGGGGTTCCGAAATACCTTGAGGAGTTGGATCCAGCGCTTTCAGCGGACGAGAACATTCGACGACTCTGCTTCCAGCGGGAGGGATTCCTGTTCAGGGAGTTCGACCAGATATTCAATGACGTTTTCGGCAAGCGTGCGGAAGGCTACAAGGCGGTTCTCGAATGCCTAGCGCATGGAAGTCGAACGGTCTCCGAAATCAGTACGGCCCTCGGCAAGGAACGTAGCGGGCACTTGAGCGAGCATCTGGAAGACCTTGTTCAAGGCGGATTTCTCTCGCGTGACCGGGTATTCGACCCAAGAACAATCCGACCCACGCGTACCGAGAAGTACCGTTTGCGCGACAACTATGCACGCTTCTACCTGCGCTACGTCGCGCCCCGGCGCGATGCCATCGAAAAGGGGTTGCTGAGAGGTATAACGCTTGACCAACTGCCCGAGTGGGACACCGTGCTGGGACTCCAATTCGAGAACCTTGTTGTGAACAACGTAACGGCGTTGAGCGGGCTATTGGGCTTGGCGCAAAAGCCCTTACTGGCTGCCGCGCCATACAGTCAGCGTGCAACGGCCCGCAAGAAGGGCTGTCAGATTGACCTGCTCATACGCACCAAACATTCCCTTTATGTCGTAGAAATCAAGCTCCGGAAATCTATTCCTGTGTCCGTAGTGGACGAGGTTCGCGAAAAAGTGCTACGCCTGCCATCAGACCGCCGCCTATCAATCCGCACGGCCCTGGTATACGAAGGGACGCTTGACCCTGCAATTGCGGCAGAAGGCTATTTCGACTTCCTTATCCCCTTCGATCAGTTGCTGAAAAGATATGGATAAGAAATCGCTTTTCTGGTGGCACGGGCACACGCCCGTTGAGACCGCATGGTGCCAAAACTCGGAGATGCGCCCCCGGGAACCCGACTTTACCAAGCCTTCTTGATCTCCACTTCAGGCATCGGATAGTGTTTGGTGTTCAGGGAAAAGATGTGGCCACCGTGAAGCATCGCTGTGGCGGCAAGCAACGCATCATTGGCATCGGTACCATGACTCGGATTCCACTTGCGAAACAAATCGCCCGCCCGATCCACGACGCTCTGGTCCACGGGCGCTGTCTTGAATTGGGATAGGAACAATCGCGTCGTCTCCGCATCCCCTGGCCGCATAAAAAACACCACTTCTGCACGCTGCATGGCGCCCGTCCAGAATTCATACACCCCGGAATCCCGAAGTGTCTTGAGAAACTTCAAAGCCTTGGCTTCGCCACGAAGATGCCAGATCAGCACGTCGGAATCGATATAGGCTCTCACGTCCGATGCCTTTCCATCGACTGCCGGAACGCGGCGCGTGCGTGCCGCACCGTATGCTCCGCCGATTCACGCCTGTGCCAGGCGCCAAATGTCCGGTCAAGGACATCCACTTTCCCGTCGGCCTCGACCGAATCGGCAAAGAGGGATATCGCCCGCTCCAGCACCTGTTTCTTCGACACACGCATGTGCCGCGACAAGCGGGTGAGTTGATCGACTATCGATTCATCGAGACGGGTTGAAAGAACACGATCCATAATTCCTCCTTGCTTACGTAAGAAAACTAACGTAAGCATCCCTTGGATGTCAATGCCCGAAAGAGGTTGGGACAGGGCCGATGCATCTAAATTACGGAAAATAAGGGAATTCCCGCTGATTTGCACTGATGGGGAAAATCAAACTCCGGCTTGAGCTCCGCTTCATTTTCCTGAATATACTGAGTTACTATTAGCCTGGAGTTTGTCACGGATGAGCCGCACCATGTGAATCTAGGGGACAAGGGGTTCACCTGTGCCCTTACGGGCAGGCGACTGGCCTCCGAATGCCGGTTGGAACCGTACGGCGTGCAGATTATGGTGCATTCCCGTTAAGTCTGAAGTTTGCCGCCCTGAGTTCGGACTAGCAGTCGAGTTCAGCCACACGGACAACCAGATTGGTGCCGTATGGGTATCCGGTTAGATTCAACAGGGCGTCACCCGTCTTCTTGTTCTGTGCCAAGGAGAGCGTTTCGCCGTTGTCGAGCCAGTGCGCGGATTTAATTTTTACGGGAAGGCCGGTGATGGTCCGGGGCCCGGGCCCTGCTTTGCCACCGGACACGGTCACGTTGGCATGACCGAAGACCTGCAGGTCAAAGGCGACGTAATAGTGTTTCGAGCCCTGTTTCATGATAAAATCACGGCCACTGCATGCGCAGGGCAGGGGCTTTGCGTTGCGGACGAGGGAATCAAATTTTGCAACCCAGCTTCCAGCGCAGCGCAGCGCGGCGCCTTCGAAGTCCGGAATACCCCCTTGGGCCGTTGGCCCGACATTCAGCAGGTAGTTGGCTCCCGCCTTACGGGAAAGGCACAGGTTCTCAATAATTTGTCCGGGGGAGAGATAGTTGAGATCGTCTTTGCCCATGCCCCAGTGAGAATTCATGGTCTGACACATTTCTCCGGCGACATATTTCGGCCAGCCCCGGCGGTCGGGGAGAACAGGAATTGCCTGTTCAAAGGTCGTGCTGTCGACTTCCGGGTGTCCCACTTTGCCGCCCGCTCCCAGCCCGGTGTTATTGATGATCATGGCCTCGGGTTGGTGTTTTCGGATGGTGGCATACAGCTTGTCTTCCTTCCAATCCCCCTGGCGGGACCAGTTACCATCAAACCAGAGACCGCCGATGGGGCCGTAATGGGAGCAGAGGACTTCAACTGAATCGTTCAAATAGCCCAGGTACTTGTTGAATTCTGCAAGGGAGCACTTGTCCGAATTCCAGCGCCAGTCCAGTGTGGTGTGATAGAAGAAAGGAACGATTTTTTCCTTGCGGCAGGCGGTGACAAATTCCGCGATAAGGTCGCGTTTGGCGGCGGAGTGCGGCGCGTCATGTTTTGAAAGGCCGCGGGTATCGTAAAGCGAAAAGCCATCGTGGTGCCGGGTAGTGAGTGTGATGTATCGCATTCCGCTTTCGCGGGCCAGCCTGGCCCAGGCGCCGGCATCAAAGTCTTCCGCCGTGAACGTATCTTTCAGACGGTCATAAGCATCTTTATCGGTGGCTCCCACCAGTCGGAACCATTCGCCTTTGCCGAGCTGGGAATACAGGCCCCAATGGAGGAACAGGCCGTAGCCAAGTTTTTCAAAGCGTGCAATACGGGGAAGCGGAGTGGGAATGGGCTTTTCTGTGGGTTTCATAGAGTTACTTCTTGTTCTGGTTTTCCGATTCTTTCTTAAATTCATCAGAGGCTTCCTTGCCGATCTGCTCACCCCACTTCTGTCCGATGGCCAGGCTCTCCTGGAAGATTTGAGGTGACGTCGCCAGGACTTTCTGGCCGGCTTTGGCCATGATCATGTGTCCAACCTGATTTGTACGCATGCCTATTGCACACGGAATAAGGGGCGTCAATCAGAAATTATTGCCCGGAGTAATGGGTCACTCATGAGGGCATCGCTGTAGTAGCCGCCGTGTCGGCGGCACTCTTTGCACACTACCGGCGAGGACGCCGGTTACTACAAGTCCTTCGGTCCTTTTACTTACCCCCTCGTCAGTGACCCATTACTGCCCGGAAGTAGTTCAAGCCTGAGTCCATGCTGTTTTAAGTTTGACCTTGATCCCCACATACGTTTCCATCACGGTGTTTGGCAATAAAGCCCTCCAGGCTCATTTGATTAACCTGGCATGGAGTTGACTGACAGAATAGTAGCGAGATGGGCCGTCACGGTATCGTCGTGGCGGCCTCTTTTTTCTGTTTCCCTGACCTGGTGATAGATGAGGAATGGTTCTTAATTCGGCCAAGTCCGGACAACGGAATCCATTTGAAGGAAATCCAGTGCTCGCAAGCCTCGGGCTTCCTCTCCGGCGACAAGGACGGAATTTCCATCCGGAACATGAGATTGATCTCGCAGTGGCGTTTGCCCTTCTGGATAAAGGTATGCTCCACCGCGCCGAGGAACTCCCGGATCACTGCCCGGACCCCAAGCTCCTCCTCGATCTCGCGCCGACAGTGCTTTGTAGAGTGCTTCGAGTATGGTTATTCATAGTGGGTGTTGTACTCGCAGAAGTCGAAATCGGCAGGGGTTATACAGGGTTCGCCGTTGCCCGTGGCATAGAGCCCGAAGAGCATGCCGGTGAAGGTGCCGGCGTCATCGGAGGAGATGGGGCGGATGGCGGCGGTCCCGAGGAGACGCAACGGGACGCCGCCCGCGCGGTAGCTAAAGGTATAGGCCTCGGGCGTGGCGTCACAAACCAGCTTCACCGGTCCGGCGGGAAGTTCTTCCTCGGCAACCACCACTTGCAGATCGAGGATGCGGCGGCGCAGCAGGATAACGCGCCGGCCGCCTCGTCTGGCGACGGCGATCTCATAGTGGTGGGTCTCTTTCATGAAGGTGGTGAGCCCCGCCTCCTCGCCGTCGCGCGCCGGCTCGAAGTCGAGCCGCGTCGAGACGGTGTAGGTCATCTCGGTCTGCCAGCGGCCGACAAAGGCCGGCGCGGCGCCCTCGTCGTCGAGACGCGCCGCCTGGCCGTGCAGGCGCAGCCAGCCGGGGCGCTCGCTGAGCGACCAGGTCCCCGGCGGCGGCTGGCGCAGGGTCAGCCAGTCGAGGCGTAGCGCCGGCGCGTCGAACCCGTCCCTTGCCGGCAGGGCCGGAGTAGGCACCGGCGGTGGGAGCGGTGCGGTCATCTCCAGCTCGATGGTCTGCCCGCCATTGACGACCGGCCAACCGTCCTCCCAGGTCACCGGCGCGAGGAAGGTCTCGCGGCCCAGGTGCTGATGCTGGCTCCAACCGTCCGGCGGCCGCACCCCGAGGAAGACCATCCACCAGTTGCCGCAATGGTCCTCGAAGAGGTCGGCATGCCCGGTGCATTGGATGGGGTGGGGCTTGGCGTCGCGATGGCTGAGGACGGGGTTGTGCGGACAGGGTTCATACGGTCCCCAGAGGTCGCGGCTGCGGGCTATTGTCACCATATGGCCGTAGCCCGTCCCCCCCTCGGCGGCCAGAAGATAATACCAATCTCCGATGCGATAGAGGTGCGGCCCCTCCGGCTCGTAGCCACCGGTTCCCCGCCATAGCTCCCGCATCTCGCCCTGCACCGTTCCGGTTTCCAGATCAATCTCTCCCATCACCAACCGGCGTGGCCCGGGTTCGCCGGAACTGTTGCGCAGGAAGTAGGTGCGCCCGTCCGCGTCCTGGAAGAGATCCGGGTCAATGCCCGGCTGCACAATCCAGGTGGCGTCCGACCACTGCCCGGCGGGATCCTCAGTGGAGACATAGAGATGGCGGCAGCCCAGCGTCGGATGCCCCATGAGCGTGGTGATCATGTAGAAGCGGCCGTTGATGTGGCGCAGGGACGGAGCGTACATGCCGCGGGGAATGGCGACCCCGTCCAGCGGCAGTTGCTCGGGGCGCGACAGGGCGTGCCCGATCGGCTGCCAGTGGATCAGATCGCGGCTGTGAAAGATCGGCGCGGCCGGGAAGCAGGCAAAGGTGCTGGTGCAGAGGTAATAGTCCTCGCCCACCCGGCAGAGGCTCGGATCCGGATGGGTGCCGCGGATGATCGGGTTGTGATAGTTGCGATTGCTCATACTTCCGCCCTCTTGGTTGCATCGGACATGGCTGAGCGGCATCTCGAACTCGGCCGGGCCCTCAATCACGTTCGCCGTGACCTTCTGTTGGCCTTCAGGGATACTTTTATTCATCGAATTATTCCTTTCCTTTCGCAAGATCGTTCAACACTATAACGCCATACGGCGCGAGTCGCAACTGCTCCCCGGGTCGCGTCAGCAAGTCAAAGCGTTCCCCCGTGACTTTCTCCGCCGCCCGGCCGTCGCGCCACACCTGCACCTGACTCGTGGGCCACGGGTTTTCCACGGTGCAGGGTTGCCCCTGCTCACTGCGGATGTCGATGGGAGCAACCTCGCCATCGCGCAACGCCCCGGACACCAGGAATGCGCCAGGAACGCGCAGATCACGGAAGATCGCGTCGTTCTCCCTGGGCCAGACCTTGAAGACGCGCAAAATGCAGAGCGGCTCCCACCCCAGACGAACAGCCACCGGATAGATACTGCTCATCCCGTTGTGATCCTGCCACCGCGGCATGGCTGCCAGGGGATTCCGGGCGACCGCCAAAAGTTGCGGCGCACTCTCCAGCCCGATCTCCCCGGCAGGAAAAATGTGCTGAGCCCATGGAAAACATGAAGCTCTGGATGGAACAGAAACTCAGCGGCACCCAGGTCGAACCCAACGGCACCCTGGGCTCAGCCTTCCAGTACATCCTGATTCGATTACCTCACCGCCGTCAGGCGGTGTGCCGCGAAACTCTCTGAAAACCCATCGGCCTGGATGCCGTGGAATTATCAGGCACACGCCGCCGAACCGCCGTAAGCGTTGAAACAACGCGCATCTATATGGTCACGCCGCTGCTCAGCCACTTTGTCGTCGGTAAATGACGCCATGCACCGCTGCCGAAAGGATACGGATGGCCGCATCGAGATGCGGTTGGAGACAACTGGGCGGAAGGAACTTGTGCGCTGGATCCTATCCTGGATGCCGGATGTGAAGGCGCTGGAGCCAAAAACCCTTGCAGACCGGATCGTAGAGAAACTACAGAGTGGTCTACAGGCGCAATAGCCGCCCAGTGACACGTCGTCCAACCTAATCGCAAGCCGTCGACCGCAAACGCCGTCTCTTCGAAAATACCAATGCTGAACAGGTTCAGCAAGATGTGGAATGGTTCTTAAACTGATAAGTCCCGCCCCTGATCCATCGTACTGCCCCACCGCTGGAGGCCCGACTGGTTCTTCACCCAGGCTGGAACCAGTTTCCGCAGGGGCCGGGGTTCGAGATGGTTCGCGCCAAGTCCGGACAACGGAATCCATTTGAAGGAAATCCAGTGCTCGCAAGCCTCG
>JBAXMJ010000065.1:0-14853 GCA_037134355.1 bacterium
CTGAAGAATCCGCGGCGGGGAAAGAATTGCCCGTTCTCGGCCACCGTGTGGCGGTGGATGTCGGTCAACCCGAGAAAGTCCAGATCGTGATTCGAGTGTGCGGTAACGTCGTCGAAAAGCAGTGGGACGTCCGAGTCAGCGAACAACCCGAAGCGCCCGCCCACCGGCAGTTCTGCGGGAATGTCGATGACCTTGGTTTTGTCGACAAAGCACTGTATCCGATTTTGGAAGGTGCGGACCTTAAGCATGACCCATTGCCCGTTCATGATGTCGGTGGTGGCAGCCGCCAGTTCGGTGCGTGAGGTGGCGTTGGAAAAATCAGTGTGCCAGAGGCTCAAACGGACGGTATCGGAATCATCGCCTGGTTGAATGGTGAAGGCATGGTATGCCCCTGTGTCGGTGCAGTCGAACACCAGTCCGCCCTCGCCATCACCGATTTGCATGGCCCCTTCCATTGTATAGGAGTCGTAGAAGTCATAGCCGGTTATCAGGACGGCATTGGTGCCGGAGCCCCGCAACGAGTAGAAATTGGGGCTCATGGATGCGGTGGGCTTGCGTTTGTTTTTTTCGGTGGCTTTTGCGTTGGCGCTGGCATTAGACCTGTCCTTGATTCTGCGAGGTTGGCCTGGAGTAAAGTCGTCCACCACGGAATGCAGGTCCCATATGCCAGATTGCACTTCCCATGCGGCCAGTTCATTTTCGTCGCCTTCGGACACTAGAAAATCATCGTGAAAAACGAAGTCGTCTGTCTTTTGGAAGCGGGGTTCCATCTTTAGCGTGGTGGGCAGAGTATCGGACGATTGGTAAACGATGGCGGGAGGGTGGAATGGTGCGGGCAACACGATGATCGGTCGGTCCCCGATGTAGATGCTCCAGGTTTCCTGCCTGAACTTGATTGTCACTGGGATGGACTCCCTGTTGCCGGTGGGAAATGTATCCAAATTGAACTGCGATACATCAAGGGGAACCTGGGGATAACAATCTTTGGGTTCAAACTGAATAAAAGGCTTTTTGGGGTTCAGATTCAGGATTACAGAGTTAATGGAATTCGTGGGGGTCAGTCGGAGACGCAGTCCGTTGTCAGCATTCCAGCGGGCGGTTAGTGTCAGATTGCCAGAGGGATGCATGACGCGGGCACGTTCGCTCCATTCTGTTCGTTCTGTAGCGTAGGACGGCAGATAAGCAAACAAAAACAGTGAAATTATAGTGAGTCTCTTCATGCGTTGAATTGATCACCGAAACAAAACCTTGAATTTTAAACTAATCACATAACGGGGTCAAGGATGGCAGCAGATCCCAAATCCTCGCCAAAGGCGCAATAGCGGAGCTGATTTGGCGGCGAGGTAACTGAAGGTATAGGACCACGTTTACAGTAAGACAGGTTCGTTTCGGTAATCAGACCAGCCGCAGCGCTCCGAAAAGCTGGCTTCTGGACCGCTCTTGACCTTCTTGTGGGATTTTCACATGATTGCAACCATGAAAACGATGTTTCAGAGATGGTTCAGAGCGGGATCCACTATGTGAAATCAGACTCACGTATCGTTTCATTTCGCCCGTTATTTCTTCTTCTCCTGCTCCTCACATGCGGTGCCCCCGGCGCCAGCGACGAGTGGCAACAATGGGAAAGCGCCAAGGCGCGCGTACATGTCGCACGCCTGGCGGAGTTGGCGAACAACCCTGCGGGCGACTTTGATTTCCGCTACCGCCTCGCCTGCGAACAGGCGGCGCTACGCAGTTCGCAGCAGGCACTGGCATCCAATGCTCCACCGCCGGTTCTGCCGGGCGTACGACTGGAAGCCTACTTCTGCGGCAACGACGATTCTACCCAGCCATTCACCCGCTTCCTGCCGGCCAGCTACACGCCCACCAGTTCTCCGCCGCTACTGGTCTTCCTCCATGGCTACAACGCCAGCATGGGGCTCATCGACGACCCCTACATCCCCGCCGTGCTGGCCCGCCTCGCCGACGAATGCGGCGCTTGTATCGTCTTCCCATTCGGCCGCTGCAACTCCGATTTTCAAGGAATCGGCGAGCAGGACGTCTTCCGCGTCATCGACGAAATGCAGACGCGCTACCACACCGACCCGCAGCGCGTCGTGTTAGTTGGCCATTCCATGGGCGGTCTGGGCGTCTGGTGCATCGGCGCGCGCCACCCCGAGCGTTTCAACGCGTTACTCGTGCTCTCCGGACGTGGCGACTTCTACACCTGGCATCGCCTCGCACCAACCGATCTACCGCCCTGGCAGCGAAGGCTGGTCGACACCCAGTTCGCCGCCGCCTGGACGCCGAATCTGACTAATATCCCCGTATTGGCCGCGCATGGCATGCTGGATGACCTGGTCTCCTACCGCCAGGGCCGGGCTATTTTCAACCTGGTCCGGCCGCACAATTCACACGCCCTGCTTCTCGCCTTTCCAAGCGCAGGACATGGCATCATTGAGGACACACTCTGCCATGATCTGACCATCCGCTGGCTGCGCGAGGCGCTCACACACGTGAACCCCAGGGACCGGCCGACCGGTCTGCGCGTGGGCGAGACGGGCAGCCGACTACAAAACGCCTTTCTGCAGCAGTTTGTGTTTATCGGCGGCATGGCCACAAATCCGGAGGCGGCGGTCACCACGCTCATGTCCCGCGTCAGTGAATGGCAAACCTTCACCCGATGCGCGCCACGCGCCATGTTGGAAACCACACTCAACACCAACCTCGCCGCCGCCTGCCATCTCTTTGTTTTTGGCGAACCGGAAACCAGCCCGCTCGTGAGCCGTGTGCTGGCGAACGCCGGCGTGGAAGTTTCTTCCAATACGTTCCGCATCGCCGGCCGTACGCTGCCACGCACCGACCACGGCCTCTGGTTTACCGGCAGCAACCCCTTCAACCCGCAGCGTAGCGGCATCGTGCAATGCGGCATCCCCTGGGGTGAACACCTCAGCGACAATCATCGCTACGACCGCATCCCCGACGTGATTGTGTACGAACGCGCGGCCGACCGCTGGGGCGTAAACCTCGCCGTCGCTGCCGGATACCTCGACGCTACCAATGGCGTGCAGTGGTACGATCCACCCGTGACACCTGCCATTCTCCCACTCGCTTTGCCGTCCGCAAAGCCTGCCACTCATCACACCGCTCGCCGCTGGCCACGGTCATGACCTTCGTCAGAGTGCTGGTGATGCGCAGTTCCATACACCGGTGTCATTCAGCACAGTTTTCCGGCCCGATAAAGGGCGACTGTTACGGCCGCGATGTCGCCAATGCTTTCGCCGAGTTCAGCCGGCACAATCTGGCAGGCGTTTACGGCGTGCGCCAACCCCTCCCGGCGCAACGCCTCGTTCATGGAGGGTTCCAGATGTTTCCGGCAACGGACAAAAACGCTTCCCAGTACAATTCGCTGCGGGTTGAGGATGTCTACCAACACCGCCAAGGCCCGTCCAAGATATCGTCCCGACTCGGATAGTATCCTCACCGCCAGCGGATCTCCGGCGTCCGCGGCGACCCCGACATCCCTGGTCGTGATCTGATCAATCTGCCCGATGCCAAACGCAGAGGAGAGTCCCTCGGCCCGGATGATCTTTCTCGCAAGTTGGGCGATTCCTCCTCCACTGCAGAAACCCTCGACTGAGCCCGCCTTCCCATAACCCACCGGTCCGTCTGGTTCCAGTCTGACGTGGCCGATTTCACCAGCGGCGCCTGAGGCTCCCTCGTAAAGGCGGTTGTCCAGAATCAACCCTGCGCCGAATCCCGTGCCGCACGTGATGAATACCATGCTTTCGGCTCCCCGTCCCGCTCCGAACCTCCATTCGGCCAACGCGCCGGCGTTAGCATCATTCATGAGGTAAGCCTTGCCACCAAATCGCTTTTCCAGCATCGTGGTGATAGGGACATGGTCCCAGCCGGGAAGATTGGGGGGGGAGAGTATGATGCCCTTTTTCGCATCTTGCGGATCGCCACAGGACACTCCGAAAAGAGTATCGCCGACTGGGTTGAGCTTTTCCACTTCCTTAAACAGCCGATCGATTGTGATGGGGTAGGTCGTTGTCGGAATCCGTGTTGAGGTGATGATCGAACCCGTCTTGTCCGCGAGAATAGCGGAACACTTGGTTCCGCCGATATCCAGTCCAATTATCATTTGATCACGGCTTATTTCCGGCGCCTTTTTTAGGGCGTGACACGATGAACCGTTTCACTGGCGTCCCATGGGGACGCCGAGGCGGAAGCGGTTATATTTTGTAATTCAGTAAACAATTTCCGATTGCCTCAGGGCGACTCTTTTACGATTTTAAAATACAAATACGATCACTATATAGTAAGAAGAAACCTTAATCAAGTTGTGTGTCTGGTTGATCGGTGCGAGTTTGCTCCCACGGCAAGGAAGGGGTGATATTGTCGAATGACCCCAACCTGGCGCGGCAGTATCCGGCGGACTATCTTGAAGGCGCCGAGATCACCGCGCTGGCACGCAGGATACGGCCCCAGTATCTTTCGAAGTGCGGTGTCTCTTTCCTTGCTCGTGGTGGCGGTGCTGATGCTGACGACGGGCAACTATCTCGGGGAAGTCGCGGCGGGGAAGTAGCCCTTAAGTCAGGGAATTGTCTATCGCCGCCAGAGGGAGGGACTGATTCCGGTCTTTTGCTTGAACAGGCGGGAAAAATAATAGGGGTCATCAAACCCCACGCTTCTGGCCACCTCGCTGAGCTTCATGTCCTGTCCTTCCATGAGTTGCTTGGCCTGATTGATTCTCAGGTTCAAGAGATATTGTTGGGGAGGGATGCCGGTGGATTGCTTGAAAACCCGTCTGAAATGAGGATAGCTGACGCCCAATTCGTGGGCCAAAGCCTGCATATCGACGGGTTGCTCGTCCACATGGGCCAGCCTCTGCTTGGCACGCCGGATAAAAGACTCTTCCCTGTTGCCTTGCTCCCGCTGAAGCTGAAGTCGGCTTTGGATGAGCGCGCCCATCTGGAGCATCAGCCCTGAGTGGATAATGTCTGAAAACGGGGGGGATTCGGCCGCCACCTCCATCATTTGAGTGAAGAGGTAATGCAAATACTTGTCTTCCCCGTAATGGATGATGGGTGCCCGGCGTGGAATTTCAACCTGCGTTACCAGATTTCGGGCCTGCTTGCCATTAAACATGACCCAGTATTCCTTCCACCCGGTTTCGGGATCAGGGGCATAGTCGTGCCACATGCCGGGATGGATGATCAAGACATCCCCCGCCTTGACGGGGAGTGGTCGTGATTTCTGAATTCGAAAGACACCGGTTCCCTGCGTGAGATAGACGAGGCTGAAATCATGCAATTCCCTGCCGTTTTTCCACTGGTAGGGGGCTCCATCCTCATAAACTTGGTAAGGAACGTGGGGAGGGGTGATGCGGGTTCCAACCCCGCACACGTGCAACCCCCATTGTGGCCTTTTCGGGGCCAGATAGTCGAAACGCTTGTTGATGATCAGATTGTCCATCCGAATGATCATTTCCTCTATTTGATAGGGGAAGTATATATGCGATAAATTGTCTAATCAAGACTTGAAAATGGAATGACCGCAGTTCAATCTCAATGATCAGAATGTCAATTAACCCTAAGAGACCCTATGAAAAACATCGCCCCTAACCTGACCGTCTGGTTCATTACCGGGAGTCAGCATCTCTATGGACCCAAAACGCTCGCCCAGGTGGCGGAAAATTCGGGCCGGATTGTGGACGGCTTTAACGCCGCCGGCACGCTTCCGTTGAAGATGGTCTTCAAGCCGGTGGTCAAGACCCCAGACGAGATCCGTAACACTCTTGCTGCCGCCAACAATGATCCCTCCTGCGGCGGCATCATCCTGTGGATGCACACGTTCTCGCCCTCAAAGATGTGGATCGCCGGCCTCGCCGGATTCCGCAAGCCGATGCTTCACCTGCATACGCAGTTCAACCGCGACCTGCCGTGGGCGTCCATTGACATGGATTTCATGAACCTGAACCAATCGGCCCACGGCGACCGCGAGCATGGTTTCATCCATTCCCGCTTGCGTCTTGAGCGCAAGGTGGTGGTGGGGCACTGGCAGGATCAGGAAGTGCAGGCGCGCATTGCGGCATGGGAATGCGCCGTGCGCGGCTGGACCGATCTCCAGGGTGCCACGTTTGTGCGTTTCGGGGACAATATGCGTCAGGTCGCCGTGACCGAGGGCGATAAGGTCGCGGCTGAGATCCGGCTGGGCTACTCCGTGAACACCCATCCAGTGAGTGACCTGGTCGCAGTGATCAATGCGGTGAGAGCCAAAGAGGTCACGGCCCAGTGTGCGGCTTATGATGCCGCCTACCTTGTCGCGCCGGCACTACGCAAGGGCGGGGCCAAACGCAACCGCCTTGAAGACGCGGCCAGGATCGAGGTGGGGTTGCGGCTATTTCTGGAGCAGGGTGGGTTCAAGGGGTTCACCACCACCTTTGAGGACCTCCATGGCTTGAAACAGCTGCCTGGTCTCGCGGTCCAGCGCCTGATGGCCGAGGGGTACGGGTTCGGCGCCGAAGGCGACTGGAAAACCTGTGCGCTGTTGCGCGGCATGAAGGCCATGGCCGTCGGTTTGAAAGGCGGCACAAGCTGGATGGAGGATTACACCTATCATCTGGATCCGAAGCGGCCGCTGGTCCTGGGTGCCCACATGTTGGAAGTCTGTCCGTCCATTGCCGCCGCAAAACCGTCGCTTCAGATTCATCCGCTGGGCATCGGGGGCAAGGAGGATCCGGCACGCCTGGTGTTCACGGCCAAGCCCGGTCCGGCGCTGAATGCGACTCTGGTGGATCTGGGCAACCGGTTCCGGCTGATTGTCAACGAATTGAATGTGGTCAAGCCACCGCGCCCTCTGCCGAAGCTTCCCGTGGCCTGCGCCACCTGGGAGGCGTTGCCGGATTTCAAGACAGCGGCCGCAGCCTGGATTTATGCCGGGGGAGCGCACCATTCATCATTCAGCAGTGCGGTGACGGTGGAGCAGTTGGAGGATTTCGCGGCCATTGCCGGAATTGAGATGATCCGGATCGGCGAGGGTACCACGATTGCGGCACTCAAGAACGAGTTGCGTTGGAACGATATTGCGTATCATCTTTTACAGGGAGTGGGGCGCTGAGGCGAGGGTATCGGGGTTCAGGGTTCAGGACAAGGATAACATTATGGCTCAATATACAATCGGATTGGATTACGGGACGAGTTCGGTGCGGGCGTTGGTGGTGAATGTGGCCACCGGCGCTGAGGCGGGTTCCGCCGTGTATGGCTACTCCCACGGGAAGGACGGGGTGATCCTGTCAAACAACCCCAACTTGGCGCGGCAGCATCCGGCGGATTACCTGGAAGGTGCGGAACAGACCATCCGGGCGGCTCTGGCCGCCTCATCTAAAAACGTCAAAGGGTTCAAGGCTTCTCAGGTGATCGGCATCGGAGTGGATACAACGGGCAGCACGCCGTTACCGGTCGATCAGGAAGGAACCGCGCTCGCCCTGACGAAACGGTTCGCCCGGAATCCGGCGGCGATGGCGTGGCTCTGGAAAGACCATACCGGCGTCGGGGAAGCGGCCGAGATCACCGCGCTGGCCCGGAAAATCCGCCCCCAGTATCTCGCCAAATGCGGCGGCATTTACAGTAGCGAATGGTTTTTCAGCAAGGTGTTGCACTGTTTGCGGACGAGTCCCGAGGTGTTTGACGCCGCCTATACCTGGGTTGAAATGGCCGATTGGATTCCCGCGATGCTGACCGGAACCCAGAAACCGGGCGCGATCAAGGTGGGTATTTGCGCCGCCGGCCATAAGGCGATGTTCAATGCGGAGTGGGGCGGCTATCCCGATGGTAAATTCCTTTCCCGACTACACCCGAAACTGGGCGCACTGCGGGCGCGGCTGGCGTCCAAGGCCTACGATATCTCCGAGGCGGCAGGCGGACTGACGGCGGAGTGGGCGGTCAAGACCGGGTTACGGGCCGGAATTCCGGTGGCCGTGGGGGCTTTTGACGCGCATCTGGGCGGAATCGGCGCCGGAGTGGGCGAAGGGACGCTGGTGAAAACAATCGGGACAAGCACCTGTGACCTGATGGTGGCGCCGGGCAA
Organism: bacterium; assembly: GCA_037134355.1. Lineage (GTDB taxonomy): Bacteria > Verrucomicrobiota > Kiritimatiellia > CAIKKV01 > CAITUY01 > JAABPW01. The sequence goes on from JBAXMJ010000065.1 coordinate 8,074, forward strand.
CCGGAAGCTCGCCGATATTCCGGGTATTTGCGGTATCGTGAAGGGCAGTATCCTGCCCGGCTATTTCGGACTTGAAGCCGGTCAGTCGGCCGTAGGGGATATTTTCAACTGGTTCGTGAACACCATTGAACCCCATGGGAAGGCGGGCGGCCATGTTGCGCTTGAACAGAACGCGGCCAAGATGAAGCCCGGGGCTTCGGGTCTTCTGGCCCTCGACTGGAATAATGGCAACCGGACCATTCTCGTGGATCAGCGGCTGACGGGACTTCTGGTGGGGCAGACGCTTTACACGACCCCGGCGGAGATCTACCGTGCCCTGGTTGAGGCAACGGCGTTCGGGGCGCTGACGATCATCAACCGGTTCGAGGACTATGGCGTGAAGGTCAAATCAGTCGTCAACTGCGGCGGGATTGCCGAGAAGAGTCCGATGGTGATGCAGATTTATGCCGACATTATCGGGCGCCCCATGAAAATTTCCCGGTCGGCGCAAACCTGTGCCCTGGGTTCGGCCGTGGCGGCTTCCGTGGTGGCCGGGGCTCACAAGAATTTTGCCGCCGCTCAGAAGGCGATGACAGGATTGAAGCCGGTGGTGTACAAGCCCGATCCGGCCGCCCATGCCGTTTATAGGGAGCTCTATAAGCTGTACCGTCAACTGCATGATGCGTTTGGAACAACGGACTGGAACGGAAACCTCCATGGCGTCATGAAAACCCTGATCGAGATTCGCAACACGGCTCGGAGCTGAAGGAAAGATTATGCTGGAATCGCTGAAGAAAGACGTTTGCGCCGCGAACCTGCGTCTGGTGGCTGAGGGCCTTGTGGTGCAGACCTGGGGCAATGTCAGTGCGATTGATCGCCCGAAGAGCCTGGTTGTCATCAAGCCGTCCGGCGTGGCCTATGACCGGATGAGGCCCGGGGATATGGTGGTGGTTTCACTCAAGACCGGCGCGGTGGTAGAAGGGGACTTGAATCCCAGTTCCGACACCTCGACCCACCTGGAACTTTACCGGGCTTTCCCGGGAATCGGCGGGGTGGTGCATACGCATAGCCTTTACGCCACAGCATGGGCCCAGGCGCGGCGCGAGATTCCGGCCTTCGGGACGACTCATGCCGATTACTATCATGGAACGATTCCCTGCACCCGGGCGCTGACGGGCAAAGAGATTACCGGCGACTATGAGGTGAATACCGGCCGGGTGATTGTAGAACGGTTCGCGACGTTGGATCCCGCCTCTTTTTCGGGGGTTTTGGTGGCGAGCCATGCCCCCTTCACGTGGGGAAAGTCGGCCCAGGCGGCGGTGGACAGCGCGGTGGTGCTGGAGTTTTTATGCAAACTGGCCTCGGAGACCCTCCGAGTTGCCCCGGCCACCCGCGCTGTGCCGCAGGTGTTGCTGGACAAGCATTACCTGAGGAAGCACGGGCGCAAGGCGTATTACGGACAGGTACTCCGGTAGCCGGAATTCCCGCAACATTTTCGCGGCGGCAGAGCATTCTCTGTGGTCTTAAGCAAAGCGGGTGGTGAATGCTCTTTTTGCGCGGGAGTCGCTACTATTTCGATCATTATATCTCCTTTCTATACAGTCAGAGTTGGATCTTGACCTTATGCGCAATAATGCATATTGTTGCCATATGAATTACCAACAAGCAAAAGTGCGGGCAGACATTCTGAAGGCGCTGGCACATCCTGTCCGTGTCTTGATTGTCAGCGCGCTCACGGATGGTGACCGCTGCGTGTGTGAGTTGAATAAACTGGCGAAAATTGATCAATCCGGGTTGTCGAGACATCTTGCAAACCTGAAGAGAGCGGGGATTGTCAGTGATCGGCGCGAGGGCATGAAGGTTTTTTACCGTTTGGAAACACCATGCATCCTCAAAGCGTTCGATTGCGCCGTGGATGTGATCAAAGCGGATGTCAAACGCAGGAACGAAACTCTTAAGGCAGTGTGATGTGAATATATCAGATCAGGAAAATGCGAAAACGGTAGAGTTCCGGCTTGCCGGCGCGATAGGGCTTAACGCCGTCATTGTAATAGCCGAGATCATTGGGGGTCTCGTCTCCGGAAGTTTGGCGCTGCTTTCCGATGCCGTTCACAACCTCAGCGATGTAGTCGCGCTGACTATCGCTTTTGTCGCTCGGCGTCTGGGAAGTCGTCCTCCTTCGCACCGGCATACCTACGGGTTGGGGCGTGTGGAGGTCATGGCCGCTCTGTTCAATAGTGCGACAATCCTGGTGGTGGGAACGTTGATAATTCGCGCCGCCGTTGATCGGTTACTCCACCCGTCGCCGATTCTCTCTGGCGTAATGCTTGCCGTGGCGGTTATCGGGCTTGCTGCAAATCTTTTTTCAGTTTTACTGCTGAAAGGGCATAGTCATGGCGACATGAACTTACAGGCGGCCATGCTGCACCTCCTGCAGGATACGCTATCGTCAGTGGCCGTTGTGGTTGCCGCCCTGTTGGCCGGTTGGAAATACGGCCCGTATCTGGATCCGATTGTTTCGATACTCGTGGTCGTTATGGTCCTCTTCAGTGGTTGGAGGCTTTTGCGTGACGCGACCCGGGTGCTGCTGGAGGGTACTCCGGAGGGACTGGATCTTGAAGGGCTTCGCCAGGATATTCAGCAACAGGTGCCTGGTTGCGATCTGCATCATATTCACGTATGGGAACTGCGCCCGAAACAGCGCATGTTGACGGCCCACCTGCGGGTGGCTGATTTGCCTTTGTCTGAACTGGAAACCATCATGCACCGGGTTCGTTCCCGATTGCAGACCCACTGGTTGATATCGCATGCCACATTGGAGCCGGAGCTTGTTGGATGCGGGGTAAACGATCTACTGGGTCTTCACCCATCACCAGACGCCATGCTTAAGAAACACAGGGAGGCCTCTCATGGTCATTAAGGGCATGGGTCTGCTCCTTGTTTGGGGTGTGGTGTACTGGAATCTGGAATCTTTTTCAGCCTGGTTGACGTATGGGCTGCTTGGCTTGCCGCAGGATCGGCACTTCAGTACCGCTTTCCAGTTCTTTGTGTTTGAGACGCCCAAGGTATTGATGCTATTGACCCTGATCGTGTTTGTGGTGGGCATCATCCGCTCGTTTTTCACTCCTGAACGGACGCGGCGGATCCTGGCGGGTAAGCGTGAATCGGTGGGGAACGTCCTGGCGGCTTTGCTGGGAATTGTGACGCCGTTCTGTTCCTGCTCGGCCGTGCCGCTCTTCATCGGTTTTGTTACAGCAGGGATTCCTCTCGGGGTTACCCTCTCATTCCTGATTTCCGCGCCCATGGTGAATGAGATTGCGCTGGTTCTGCTGTTCGGCATGTTCGGCTGGAAGGTGGCCGCCATCTATCTGGGCATGGGGCTAACCATCGCCATGGTTTCAGGGTGGGTTATCGGTCGGTTGAAGATGGAGCGTTATGTCGAGGATTGGGTTTATGCAACCGGATCAACGCCAGGTCTTGAAGATGAAAAACTTGATATGGCAGCCCGTATTCAGCTTGGCCGTGATGCCGTACGGGATATTGTCGGGAAAGTCTGGATCTATGTCATGATCGGTATTGCCGTTGGCGCGGGCATTCATGGGTATGTGCCCGCCAATGCCATGGCCTCACTGATGGGCAAGGGGGCATGGTGGAGTGTTCCGCTGTCGGTCATCATTGGTGTGCCGATGTATTCCAATGCGGCGGGCATCATTCCCGTTGTGCAGGCTTTGTTGGGTAAAGGGGCCGCGCTGGGGACGGTTTTGGCGTTCATGATGGCGGTGATCGCACTGTCCCTTCCGGAGGCGATCATTCTTCGTAAAGTACTTAAACCCCGATTGCTCGCTATGTTTTTCGGTGTGGTAGCGATTGGGATCATGGGGGTTGGATATTTGTTTAATGCGATTATGTGAAACTATTAGACTTTAAGGCAAGGTAGGGCGAAGCGTCCCTGCTGAGCCGGCTATTAGCGTGGCTCGGCAGGGACGCCTCGCCCTACCTTAGATAAAATGAAAATATGAAAAAGATACAAATACTGGGAACCGGATGCGCGAAGTGTAAGACGCTGATGATGAATACGGAAGACTCCGTTAAGGCGCTGGGCATCGAGGCAACTATCGAGAAGGTCGAAAAAATTCAGGATATTATGAAGTTCGGTGTCATGACGACCCCGGCGCTGGTGGTAGATGGCGTGGTCAAGAGCGCAGGGAAGGCGCTGAGTTCGAGCGAAATCAAGAAATTTCTGGAATAGCCTAATGAAGGGTTCGACAAATATGACAGAAAATACTGAGAAAAAGGATGAATCTGATGCTTGTGGATGTGGCGGTGGGAGTTGTTGCAGTGGTTCCGGGCGATGGATCTGGATCCTTTTGGCACTGGCCGTGGTTGGGGTGCTGGTTGCCAAAAACTCAGGAAAGAAGGAGGCCACTCCGGTCGCCCCCGTTGTGGCGCAAGTGAAAGCCCTGCCACGTTTGGTCGATTTGGGAGCTGGGAAATGTATTCCTTGTAAAATGATGGCGCCTATTCTGGAAGATCTCAAGAAGACACTCGTTGGAAAGCTGGACGTCCAATTTATCGACGTTTGGCAAAACCCGGATGCCGGGAAGAAGTACGGAATCAATGTGATCCCAACACAAATCTTCTATGACGCGCAGGGTAAGGAACTGTTTCGGCATGAGGGATTTTATGGCAAGGATGACATCCTGGCAAAGTGGAAAGAGTTCGGAGTGGAATTTGGGAAGAATCCAGAATCCAGGAGTCAGAATCCAGAATGATGGAGAGTATTTTTAGTCTTTTGTCACATGCCGTAGAGGGATCTACGGGAATCGCCTTGGGTGCCGCCTTTGTGAGGGGTGTGCTTAGCATTTTGCTGAGTCCATGCCATTTGGCAAGTATCCCGCTGATCGTGGGGTTTATTGATCAACAGGGCCGGATTAGCACTCGCCGGGCGTTTACCATCTCGTTGTTGTTTGCGGTGGGCATTCTCATTACCATCGGCGCGATCGGGGTCATTACGGCGGCGGCAGGGCGGATGATGGGTGATGTGGGCCGCTGGGGAAACTATGCAGTGGCCGTCATATTCTTCGTTGTCGGCCTGTACCTGCTTGATGTCATTCACCTGCCCATTCCCGGGGCGGCTCAGCCTGGACTGAAGCGCAAGGGACTGCTGGCGGCGCTCATACTTGGGCTGGTCTTCGGGATAGCGCTCGGGCCCTGCACCTTTGCCTACATGGCTCCGATGCTGGCTGTGTCGTTCAAACTCGCGGCAACGAATCTGATTTACGGCATTCTGCTGCTTTTGCTCTACGGTGCGGGTCATTGCGCGGTGATCGTACTGGCAGGCACGTTCACCGAGGTGGTTCAGCACTACTTGGATTGGAATGAGAAATCCAAAGGGGCAGTGATTCTGAAAAAGGTGTGCGGCGTTCTTGTGTTGTTTGGTGGGCTTTACCTGATTTACACAGCGAGGTAACCATGATCATGATTAATCTCACGGAGGAAGATTTGGTGCGTCTGTCGGCCATTCAAATGGATCACGATGCGCAGGAAGCCTTGGCCTTTATCCGGGAGCGCCTTCTGCCTGAAATTCAACGCCAGAAGGGGGCTCGTATGAAAGGCCCCCTTGACGGCGGAACGGGGAGTTTGCGGTGATTCAAATGAAGCCTCGTTTTATTTTTGAACAGTGTGCGCAACCTGTTTAGCATTGGGTGTTCTTTTGATTAATAGGTGATGATAGTTTGTTCTTTCACTATCTCAGGCGTCCCCGGAATCGTCTCTTGAGTTCGGGGTATTGTCGAGGGAGGGTCGATTACAGCCGCCTCTGGCTCTGGCGTTAGAACCAACGGCGGGGTTTCGGCCACCACCACGAGCGGTGTCTGTATTGAAGGTGGCGAGACCGGAGGTGGTGTTTCAACAGGCGACACGACCGGGTCCTGGATTTGGGGAGACGGTTCGGGTTCCAAGGCCGGGTTTGGTGTTTCCGGCAATATAGTTAGCGGCGGCTCCGGCGTTGAGGCTGGCGGCGTGGGTTCGGGAACCATCACGGGTGGTGGCGGTATTAAAGGTGGTGAGGTCGTAGGCGGTGTCGCGATGATCGGTTTCGTGATGATTTCTGGTTGCGGCTGTTGTGCATGAGTGGTCGGGGTGATGGGTGTAATCCTGTCTGCTGCTACTGGCGTAGGTGTCGCTGTTACCGGTGTTGCCACAGGATTGCTCTGGGCGTCCTGTTCCACGCTCTCCCCGTTCAATATACTTGCCACGGCCTTGGCTGCACCAGCCCATAACACAATGACGGGGCGTGTCCCTGCCACCGTTTTCATCACTGCGGGATAGAGGGTGGGACAGCAAATAAACCCTGTGATCCCGGCGGTCAACAACTCGGCAACGCGCGCTTGGCCGGCTGCAGGATCGTCAGGAACCGTAATAACGATCAACCGGTACCCCGCTCTCGTGAGAACAGGATCGAGACTGGGAATCAAGGCTAGGGCGTCAGTCGGGCTGGTCGTTGAGAGCACGAGGCAAATGAAGTTGGCCAGTTTCCTGGAAGCTTCTTGATTAGGAAGATTCGGCCCAAGGCCGGTGCCCCTGCCGAGAGAAATATTCTGGGCGAGCAGGTTTGTCTGGTAACCTATTTGCTGTGCCACGGCAAGCACGCGCGCCCAAAACTGCGGGAGATTTCATAAAAGCCAATCCTGGGCAGTAACTTAATCGTAATCGTAATCTTAATCTTAATCGTTTTTCTTTGAACCAACTGTCTCGTCCGGCTGTAGATTGACACATTGCAACAGAAAGGCCGGTTTCAGT
>JBAXMJ010000066.1:0-14434 GCA_037134355.1 bacterium
GGTGGGTGGGTTGATTTCCACCCTGACGCCCAGGATGACCAAGAAAAAAGAGCCCATGGCGATTCTGAAACTGGAAGACCTGGACGGCAGTGTCGAGGTGGTCGTCTATCCCGACGCCTATCGGGACTACAAGCACGTGCTCGTTCAGGATCAGGCGATTCTGCTGTGCGGGGAAGTCCGGTTTGAAGAAGGTGCGCCCAGGATCATTGCCAGCGAAATCTACCCATTGCGGGATTGCCCGTCCCTGTTTGTCGAGAAGGTCAATATCCAACTTCCGGCGGAGCGGGTGGAGAGCAGCCCGGATATGCTGGGCAAAGTCAGGGATGCCCTGAACCTCCATCCCGGGAAAACAGATGTTCATATCTGTCTGGAATTTGCCTCGGGTGAAAAAGTGTTTTTGGATACCGACAACCAGTACAAGGTCACCTGTGATGAATCCCTGGTTCGCGAACTGGAACGACTTTTAGGGGAGGAATCCGTCTATGTTGCGGTGAATCAGAATCCGTGCAGGAGATCCAAGCGGACATCCCAGTACCGCCGGGCGGAACCCGGGAACGGGGGAGGCTGAGCCCATGGACACCGCGCCGTCCCTCGTCTGTAAGCATTACTTGAGAACCCCGGATGGAACGATCTACGGACCGGTGGATCGGGCTACGCTCTGTTCATGGGCCGTGGATGCCCGGATGATTCCCGGATGTGAATTATCCACGGATCGGGCCACCTGGCTTCCGGTTCAAAGCCTGCCCGAACTCAGGCTCACGTGGTCGGTTCAATTCAACGATGGCACGACCTATGGGCCCCTGAATCTTCTGGCCATTTGGACACTGGCTTCCGAGAAGTCCATTCCCTTCGGAGTTGCTCTGGTTGAGGCGGGGACCTCGAACCAGGCTGTGCTTGATGATTCGCTTCTGCCTCTGCTGGTCGAGGAATGCCGTACGATCCTGGGAAGTTGCGGAACGATTGTGGCGGATGTGATCAATAAGCTGGGTGGGGCCCATCAGGCGGCTCTGGAAGCGGTTGCCGGGCGGGAGGCCCGGATTGAAGAACTTCTGGCGAAGCTAGAGCAGGCTGACTTTGACCGGGCTAATCAGGAGAAGCATCTTTCGGATGTGCAACGCCGGCTAGTGGAGTCTGAGGCCACAGCAGCCCGGATGGCGATTCTTGAAAGCGAAGGGGAGTCGCTCCGGGCAGGTCTGGTGACCGCTCACGCTCAACAGAGGACACAACAGGAAGCCGTACTGGAAGCGTGCCAGGCCGAACTGGCTAAGTGTCAGGCCGAGTTTGAAACATGCCGGGCCGAGTTGGCTGCCTGTCGGGCTGAAGGGGTGAACCTTCAGCACCAGATGATGGCGGAAAAATCGATCCAAGAGAAATTGGAAGGCCGGAGTCGCGAGGTGGAGTCCCTGACAACCCAGTTGAGTCAGGTTCGGGAAGCGCTTGCGAAGGCGAAGCGGGAGGGACGGGCTGCGGAGCTTAAGGTGAAGGATGAAAAGGAGTCCATCCTGCGGGATCTGAATAACCTGATGCTGGCCAACATGAGTCTCAAGCAGGTGTCGGGTCGGGAGAAAGTCAGGCCTGTTGCCATTGACTGGGTCGTGGTAGGGACCGCCGATTCTGAAACGGTTCAGAAGGGGGAGGGTGTGGAGGTCCGATTTGCCAGGCTGACCCTTGACGAAAAGTTCGCGGCGCTTCAAAAAGAACTTCAGGCCTCTGCAGAAGAGAAGGACGGGCTGCGGCGCGAACTTGAAACCGTCAGGGGGCGCTACGAGTATCTCCAGAAGGAGACGGACCGCAGGGAAAAGGAATCGGCGGAAAAGCTTGCGCAAATCAAAAAAGAAATTAAGACTTCATCCGAAATGATGACCCGGGCCATGGAAGAGCTCGAAAAGCGCGAGAGTCAGATCCGGGACATGAGGAAAAAGGTGGATGCGGGCAATGTGGAACCCTCATTCCGGCCGTCCATCCTCGAGGCTGAGGTCATTCATTCCGAGGTGTTGGGGCCCGACGAAACTGATGGGGTTGGACCGGTCGGGGTGGCGTCTTCGGCCAAGCATGAGGAGAATGCCTCCGGACCGGCGCGAGGAGGCGGGGTTTTGAACACGGTCGAGGCCCAACTTCAGCGGGAGCTGAAAAAATGGCAGGCATTGAAACAGGATGAGGACAACAAGGGCGGCACATTCGGGAAGTGGTTCCGGCGAAAGAAATCATGACAGACGAAAAACATAATTCAGAGGCGGATCACCGGGGCGTTGACGGACTGACCGAAGTGTTACGGTTGCAGGCTGAAGCCTTGTCCCGTATTTCCGAGCGAATGTCGGGACTTCGCGGTAATTTCCAGAAACCCATGACGATGAATCCTCCTCTGGGTTTTGCTGGTCAGGATCCGGGGCAGGGGGTGAATCTTCCCGCTTTGGCCGGGGATCCGGCGCTGAATGAGGATTCCCTTCCGGTTCTTAATTCTTTCAAGCAGTATCTCAGTGATGAACGCCGCCGGGCCCGGAAACGAAATCTGTGGCTGACGCTGGGGTTTACGGTGGCTTTTTCCGGAGTTTTGGCGGCGATTGTCTGGATGAACAGCGAGCGAATCAGTGCGATCAGGTCGGACGTTGTCGATCAGAAGGCCCGTGCTGAAAAATCCCGGCAGGAGGCGGCCTCCGCAATTAAGAAAGTGGCCGATGGGGCCGCTCAGGCCTCGACCCAGACGGCCACCACGCTGCACAAGGATATTACCCGGAACATCCTGTGGGCCCATTCGGTAATTTCGTCGAACCTTTCCTCCGAGCTTACCGGACGTGATGTCGAGATCGACCAGCTCAAGGACAAGGTGTCGGCCCTGGAGATCGAAAACACGATGCTGAACAAGCAGCTGAACGAGTTGAGCCGGCGAATGAAGGCCGTTGAGGCGGACTATCGGGATTTCATGGAGCGCCCCATGCAGGATAGCCAGCTTCGTGATCTTGAAGTCCGCGCGGCGGCTGAGGAGGTTGTCACCAACCCGTCCCCTGCGGCAATCAGGACTCCTAGCCCGCTGACGATCAACTCGGCCCGATTCGGGCGTCAGTTTCAGCTTCAGATGCCGAAAGACTAATAAAAACGGGAAGAAGGTTTCCCTTCTTCCCGTGCGATGTTTTCTGACTTTCCCTTATTGCGCGGCAGGCGCGGGAGCGGCATCTTTCTCCACCATCGCGGCGCGACGGCTGAGTTTGACCCGGCCCTTTTCATCGATGCCGATGCACTTGACCCACATCTGGTCGCCCACCTTGCACACATCCTCGACATTCCGGACATGGCAGTCCGCCAACTCGCTGATATGCACCAGGCCGTCGCGGCCGGGGAAGATCTCGACAAAGCAACCGAACTTGGTGATTCCGGTCACGATACCGTCATAAATCACGCCCTCCTCGGGATCGGCTGTGATCATGTTGATTTCGCGCAGGGCAAGCTTCATGCCTTCTTCCTTGCTGCTGAAGACCTTGACCGTGCCATCATCATTGATGTCGATCTGGGCACCGCTGAGTTCGACGATGCGGCGGATATTCTTGCCGCCGGGGCCGATCAGTTCGCCGATCTTGTCGATCGGAATGGTCACCACGGTGATCCGGGGCGCGTAGGGGGAAAGTTCTTCACGCGGCTTGGCAATAACGCTTTCCATATAGTCCAGGATCTTCATCCGGGCAATACGGCACTTTTCAAAGGCCTCTTCGACAATGTTCCATTCCAGCCCGCGGATCTTGAGATCCAGCTGGAAGCCGGTGATGCCCTTGCGGGTTCCGCCGACCTTGAAATCCATGTCGCCGCAATGATCCTCGTCACCCAGGATATCCACAACGGTCTTGGCCTTGCCCGGCGCCGAGAACAGGCCGCAGGAAATGCCCGCGACCGGAGCGGTGATCGGGACGCCCGCATCCATCAGGGCGAGGGTGCCGACGCAGATGCTGGCCATCGAGCTCGAGCCGTTCGAACCCATGATGTCCGACAACAGGCGGACCGTGTAGGGATAATCCTTCGGAATGACTTCCGCCAGCGACCGTTCGGCAAGATTGCCGTGGCCGATTTCCCGGCGACCGGGTGAGCCGAAGCGGCCGGTTTCGCCAACGCTGTAGGGCGGGAAGTTGTAGTGCAGCATGAACGACTTGGAGGTGGGGCCGCCGGTGATGGCGTCCATATCCTGGGCGTCACCGCTGGTGCCGAGGGTGACCGTGCCCAGCGCGTGGGTCTCGCCGCGGCCAAAGAAGGCCGAGCCGTGAACGCGGGGAAGCAGGCCGACCTTGGCGGTCAAGGGGCGGACATCATCCGCGCCACGCCCGTCGATACGCTTGCCGCGCTCAAGGACATTGGCCCGGACGACTTCGATGCAGAGTTCGTCGAAGGTGGCGCGCAACGGCTCCTTCGAGATGGTGGGGAACTTCTCGGTCATCTTGGTCTTGAAGGTTTCTTTCAGTTTGCCAACGGTGCCGTTTCGCTCCTGTTTGCCGGCGATCAGGTAGGCCTGTGACAACTCGGCTCCAATAAAGCTTCGGGCGGCGTCCAGGAACGTGGTATCGGCCGGGGCTTCCGTGACGACCTTGTCGCCAAGTCCCGCCTTTTTACGCAGTTCGATCTGGGCGTCGCACAATTTGACGCAGGCTTCGTGCGCAAAGCGCATGGCGGCCACGAGATCGGCTTCCGAAAGTTCCTTGCAATCGCCCTCGATCATGGTCGGGGTCTTGCGATTACCCGCATACACCAGATCCAGATCGCTTTCCGCGCGCTCGGCCACGGTGGGGTTGATGATGAGCTTCCCGTTCACCCGGCCCACGCGGACACCCGCGATCGGACCATGGAAGGGGAGGTCGCTGAGCATCAGCGCGGTGCTGCCGCCCAGAATGGACAGGATGTCGGCGGCGTTCTCGCCATCGGCGGAAAGCAGGGTCCCGACGATCTGGACATCGTTCCGGTAGCTCTCGGAAAAGAGCGGGCGGATCGGCCGGTCGGTGAAGCGGGCGGCCAGGATCTCGTTTTCCGAGGGACGGCCTTCGCGCTTGAAGAAACCGCCGGGGAATTTTCCGGCGGCTGAGAAGCGTTCGCGGTATTCCACCTGGAGCGGGAAATAATCGATTCCGTCGCGGGGGGAGTCCGAGGCACAGGCGGTCGAGAGGATGACCGTGTCACCCAGGCGGACCGTGGTGGCGCCCTTGGCTTGCAGAGCCAGGAGGCCTGTTTCGAGGATGATGGTTTTGTCGCCGAGGGCGACGCTGACAGATACGGGTTCTTTCATGTGTTCTTTCTGAATAGGGAGGTGTTACAGGCAGATTGCTTCCTGTGACTGATGATCACAAAAGGGAAACAAACCTGCCATATGCCAATGTGTCTTACCGGCGGAGTTTCAGGCGTTTGATAACGTCCTGATAACCGGCCTCATCCTTCGTCTTGATGTAATTCAAGAGACGACGACGGGCACTGACCATTTTAAGCAGGCCATAGCGTGAGCTGTGGTCCTTTTTATGAAGCTTGAGATGCTCGGTGAGCTCCTCAATGCGACGTGTTAACAAGGCTACCTGAACTTCGGAAGACCCCGTGTCCTTGGCGTGTCTCCGGAATTCTTTCTGAACTGTGCTCTTAACTTTGGAATCCATACGGTAACTGAGCCCTATTCCCTTTCTTTTCTCTAGTCTTTCTTACTTATTTGTTTGACGGACTATAGCCTCGGGGTGCCATCGTTGTAAAGCCTTGATCCAAGAATTCTTCATGGCGGGGGTCGCGAGAACGCGGCGGGCATCCTGCTCGTCCAGCGCGATCTGGCGGGCGAGGGCCTTGAGATCGGGGAATTTCTTTTCGGCCCGCAGGCGATGCAGGAAGAACACCTCGATCCGGCGTCGGTAGAGGGGGATCCGGGTGTCGAATAAATGGAGCTCCAGCAAGGGCCTGGCGACACGCGCCACGGTCGGGTGATGTCCGAAATTGACAATCCCGGGGAAGGCGCGCCGGCCAACAAGGGCCTGTACGGCATACACGCCTGTCGGGGGGTGGGCCTCGTTTCGAGGGTCAAGATTGGCGGTCGGATAGCCCAGTTTACGTCCAATCCGGTTCCCTTGAATTACGGTGCCCAGAATGCTGAAGGGGCGCCCCAGAAGGGTCGCGGCCCCGGATAACCTGCCTGCGGAGACGGATTTCCGGATACGGGTGCTGGAGATAGCCTGGTTCCGGTTCTGGATAGAAGGAACCTGGCACACCGTGATATTCCGGGAGCGGGCCCAGATGGACAGCATGGTGCTGTCGCCTGTGCCCTGATGTCCAAACCGCCAGTCGTTGCCCATAAAAATGGAGTGAAGGGCTGGAATTCCGCTCGCGAGTTTTTTCAGGAAGACGTCTGCAGGGGTGGATGCAAAACGGTGGTTAAAGGGAACCAGAAGGCATCCATCCATGCCGAATTGCCGCAGAAGTTCCAGTTTGTGACGGGTGTCGGTGAGCAGGAGCGGGGCAGAGTCGGGAGCGAGGATTTTGAGCGGATGCGGATCAAAGGTCATGGCCCAGGCTTCCCCCCCGATTTCCCGGGCCCGGGCCCGGGTCTGGCGGAGCACTTCCTGGTGCCCGAGGTGCACACCGTCGAAGAATCCAACGGCCAGGCACACCGGCCTTGTGTGGCGGCTTAATCCGGATATCTGGTGAATGACTTTCATTCCCGTTCTTTTCAGCAATATCAGGTGCTTGTATCCCGGACGGACAGAGTATGCAGAGGGAGTACCACATCCAGGAGATCAACCTGATTCATGGAGAGCAGGGCTTCAAAAGGGGTCGCCTGCCGGACGTCGTAGCCTGCGGATTCAGTACGGCGAAGCTGGGAGAGATGAGCTCCCACGCCCAGTGCCTCTCCGATGTCATGGCAGATGGTCCGCACATAAGTCCCTTTGCTGCAGCGCAGGACGAAGGAGGCGTAGGGGGGGGTGAAATTCAGGAGGCGGAATTCGAAAAGATGGATGAAGCGGGGTTTTCGTTCCACCTCTTCTCCCTGCCGGGCAAGCTTGTACAGTTGAACGCCATTGATTCTGACGGCGGAAACCATAGGGGGCGTCTGAAACATGTCGCCCTTGAAAGGGGCCATGGCGGCTTCAAGTTGTTCCCGGGTGATTTCGGAGGGGTCCATTTCCCGGAGGATGTTTCCATCGGCGTCCTGGGAATCGGTAGTGATTCCCAGCCGGAGGGTGCCTTCGTAGGTTTTATCGGATGACATGAACCGGTTGGAGACCCGGGTGCCGCGCCCCAGCAGGATGACGAGCAGTCCGGTTGCGGCAGGATCCAGTGTTCCGCCATGACCGACCTTTTTCAGTTTGAAATGGCGGCGGATATGGTGAACCACATCATGAGAGGTGGGACCGGCTGGTTTGTCCACCAGCAGAATGCCGTCAAACGGGTCACCTGAACTCATGAGGGATCCTCTTCCTCCGTATCGGACGGGGGAGAAGGCGACTCACTGTCCTCCGTAGCGGGCGGGGGGAGTTTCGAGAGGATATCCAGGACACGGTCGCCAATTTCGATGGAGGAATCCAGGGCGAAGAGGAGTTTCGGGGTGTATTTAAGGACGACGACCTTGGCGATGCCTTCCTGGATTTCGCCATGCAGATGCTGGATGCGCTGCAACATGGCCCGGCGCTCGTGTTCATGGCCGCGGATGGAAATCAGAACCCGGGCACTTCGCAGGTCGCTATTGGTAATGACGTGGGTAATGGTCAGTGCGGCCAGATCGAACTGGGACTGGGCCAGGAGGCGATAGAGAATCACGCCGATTTCGCGGCGAAGGAGTTCATTGACTCTGGTCAGACGATCCGTCTTCATGGTCCGAGAACCCCCCGGTTACAGGGTTTGGGTAATCCGTTCCACTTCGTAAAATTCCAGGATGTCGCCTTCGGCAAAGGCGGTAAAGTTATCCAGCATGATGCCGCATTCCTGACTTTCCCGAACTTCGCTGACATCGCTCTGGAAACGGCGCAGGGAGACGATCTTGCCTTCGAAGAGCACGCTACCCTCACGCTTGACCCGGCCCTTGAGCCGGGAGGTGATCTTTCCATCGGTGCACATGCACCCGGCGATGACGCCGGTTTTTGAAATGGTAAAGACCTGCTGGACAAGGGCGTGCGAAACCACTTTTTCCTTCAGGATGGGGCTGAGGAGGCCGACCATGGCTTCCTGCACCTGGTCAATCAATTCGTAAATAATGCTATGGAGCCGGATTTCGATGCCTTCCTTCTTGGCCATCTTGTTGGCGCCATCTTCGATGGAGACATGGAAACCCAGTACGATGGCATCCGAGGCGCTCGCCAGAAGAATGTCATTGGCTGTGATGCTGCCGACTCCGCTCATGAGGATGTTCAGGGACACCTTGTCGCTCTTGATCTGCTTGAGTGCGTGATCGATGGCTTCGAGTGAGCCCTGTACATCGGCCTTGATCATCAGTTGGAGTTCGATCCGGTCCTTGTTTTCCTTCATCTTCTCGAAGAGGGTTGCCAGGGAGGCGCGTTTCGGGGCGGTCAGCTGGGTTAATTTGCTGGCGGCGGCGCGCTCTTCGGCGGCGTTTCGCGCCTCACGCTCGTTTTTAAGGATCTCAAAGGGGGCACCTGCGTTGGGAACTCCTGACAACCCAAGACATTTCACAGGGACTGACGGGCCGGCAGACTTAACTTTCAAGCCATGATCATTGATCAGGGCGCGTACCCGGCCCCAATGTGAACCGCAGAGGATGATGTCGCCCACATTCAAGGTTCCGTTGGCTACCAGAAGATTGGCCGTCGGGCCCATACCGGATTCCAATTGGGCCTCAATTACAAAACCCTTTGCCGCCTGATTCGGGTTTGCCTGCAGTTCCATCATTTCCGCTTGGAGCAGAATCATGTCCAGCAATTCGGGAACGCCGGCGCCGGTGAGAGCGCTGACCTGACAGACGATGGTTTTTCCGCCCCATTCCTCGGGCGTCATCTCCATGGCCTGAAGCTGTTTCTTGGCCTTGTCGGGATTGGCGGTGGGAAGATCCATCTTGTTGATGGCCACAATAATGGGAACATTAGCCGCCTGGGCATGCTGGATGGCTTCCTTGGTCTGGGGCATCAGGCCGTCCTGCGAATCCACCACGATAATGGCGATGTCGGTCATGTTGGCACCACGGGCGCGCATGGCCGTGAAGGCGGCATGGCCCGGGGTATCAAGGAACGTGATGCTTTTTTCGCCGACCGTAACCGTTGAGGCTCCGATATGCTGGGTGATTCCGCCGGATTCGCCCTTGGCGACCGTTGTATTCCGGATCCGGTCCAACAGGGAGGTTTTGCCATGGTCAACATGACCCAACACGGTGACCACAGGAGGACGATGTGCCTTTTCCTCGGCCTTTTTCTTTTCAACCACCTCTTCGACGGTCTCTTTTTTGACCAGAGGTTTATGCTCGATTTTCTTTTCCCGTTCAACGGTAAACCCGTGCTTTTCGGCAACCCGAGCGGCGTCCTTGATCTCAATGTGCTCGCTGATGGAGGCCAGGACATTCAGTCGCATCAGTTCGGCGATCAACTGGTTCGGGCGAACGCCCAGAAAACCTGCGAGATCGCGAACCACAACGGGTCCCTTCAGGATGATAATTTTGCTGTTTTCCGCAGGAGTTTCCGCGGGAGCCGGTGTCGGTGCTGTCACAGGAGTCGGAGCCGGTGCAGCGGGGGCGATAACAGCAGGCTTAGGCGCTGGAGCGGCGACGACAGGCTTGGCAGCGATGGGGGCGGGGACAGGCTGGGGCGCAATCGGGACGGGCTTTTTGGCGGAAGCACGAAGCCGTTCCACGACGCCGGCATCCAGCGTGCTCATGTGATTCTTGGCCTCGACGCCCTGTGCCGTCAACTGGTCCAACAGCTCTTTGCTGTTGAGCCCTAATTCCTTTGCTATTTCGTGTACTCTCATGGGACTATTTCGCTAGGCTCCTGTACGATCGGTTGCGCGGCGGCGGCGGCTTCATAGATCGTCTTGGAGGTGGCGCTGTCAAATTCGCCGGTAGCCTCAAGATCGGTCATTTCCGCGGCCAGGATGCCTTCAATGTTCAGGAAACCGGCCTGAACCAGTTTTTCTGCATGGGCGCGGCCGATTCCCGGAATGGCCGCAAGACTGTCGACCGCCTTGGCGACCTTCTCCTCGAAGGTGATGTTGCCCTCATCCTTCTGGACATCGATTTTCCAGCCGAGCAGTTTTGAGCTCAAACGGACATTCTGGCCACGCTTGCCGATCGCCAGAGAAAGCTGATCCGCTTCCGTGGTCACATGGATGACGCGCGTCTTGTCGGGGTCAATCTCAACCTTGGACAGCTTGGCGGGAGAGAGGGAATTGGCAACATAAGTCTTGATGTCGTCGCTCCATCGGACGATGTCGATTTTCTCGCCAGAAAGCTCCCGGACAATGTTTTTCACGCGGACGCCCCGCATGCCGACGCAGGCGCCGACAGGGTCAACCTTGGAGTCACGGGAGACGACAGCGATTTTCGACCGGAAACCGGCTTCTCTCGCTATCCCCTTGATTTCCACAGTCTTATCTCCAATTTCGGCGACTTCAAGTTCGAACAGGCGACGGACAAAATCCGGATGGCTGCGGGAGAGAATAATGCTGGGCCCGGACGGGTTATCCTGCACGGAGACCACCAAGGCGCGAACCTGGTCGCCGATTTGGTAGATTTCGGTGGAAATCCGTTCCTTGGCCCCGAGAATGGCTTCCGCCCGGCCGAGATCCACAACAATATCGCTGCGTTCGAACCGGCGGATGGTTCCGCTAATGATGTCATTGACCCGGTCGCGGTATTCTTCATACACGATATTACGTTCCGCCTGCCGGATTTTCTGGAGAATCGCCTGCTTGGCGGTTTGGGCGGCAATACGGCCGAAATTTTTCGGGGTGACTTCGATTTCAATAGTATCCCCGACCATGACATCCGGCTTGATCCGGCGGGCATCCGGCAGATTGATTTCGTCATGCGGATTCACCACTTTATCGATCACGGTCACGGTGGCGAACGCCTTGATATCACAGGTTTTACGATCCATGTGGATCCGGACATTTTTGGCAGGGCCCACGCTCTTGCGGGAGGCGGACAGCAGTGCGGATTCGACCGTCTGGAACAGGGTTTCCCGGTCAATGCCACGCTCTTTTTCAAGAAAACTCAAGATTGCTGAAAGTTCGCCGTTCATATTAGTCCTCAGCCACAGGCCGTTTCGGAGCCTCTCCGATACATAAAAGAGTGGGACGAGCCCACTCTTTGCACAACATCCCATTTCGACAAGACTTTTGAATATAACGAGGAAGGTCGTAACGGTCAAGCGGTTTCGAAAATGAAATGGTCAGCGGTCACTGATCCCTGTCATGCCGGAAAAGGGTTGGGGGTTTACCGACGATGTTGTGGAAGGTGCGGCTGAACGCGTAGACGGAGTTGAATCCGCATTGATCGGCGATCTGGGAGACGCTGAGGTCGGTGCTGTTCAGCAGGCTGCAAGCGCGGTGAATACGCGTGTTGCGTATGAATTCCCCAAGCCCGATGCCGAGGGTGTGTTTGAAACGCGCCCGTAAGCGGCTTGGCGATAAATGCACGCACTGCGCCAGGTCTTCTGTCCGGAGCAACCCTCCCAGATTCCTGTCAATGTGGGCAAATAGCGGGCTGAGGAACAGGGTCTGGGGACCTTCCGGGAGGGGGGTGGCCCCGAAGTGTTTGCCCCGGCGGCGTTGATGTTGCAGCAGTCCGCTCAAGAGAAGGGCAATTTCAAGGGGACTGTCATGGACTTCCTCATTCCCGCCTTTTCGTGCCGGAAGGTATGCGGACGTGATGTGCTGGAGTTGCTGAAGATCCTGTGACGTTAATAACAGGGGGGTGTTGCGCAACGGCTCCAGTTTCTCCGGTGCCGGGTATTCAAAGGTGGTGAACAGCCAGCTGATCCGCTCGGGATGTTCCAGACGCGCGAAGTAATGGCTCTGGTAGGGAAATATCAGCAGGCTTTGACCCGGTTCAATCCGGAAGACCGCGCCGTCCAAAATGATGCATCCTAGCTCGCGAAGGCAGGTGACGAGCACAAAACGGTGATGCAGAAAGGGTGCGCCCATGAGCAGGGTTCGGTCGCTGTGCCGGTGGAACTGAAGAGGGTTCACGGGCAGAACCGTGAGAAATCCTTGAGCCCCGGTGAAGAGATCCCGGGGTTCCGGCAGGCATTTTGCCAGGGATTGGCAGATCAGCAACTCCCGCTGCGTGGATTTGGAGTCAGTCATAATTGTTAAATATTCAGTCAATACCGCTATTTCTTTATTTTCAATAACAAAATAGACTGCCTCAGATAATTATGAAAGCACAAAGCACCCGATCACCTCTGGCCGTTCCGGCGCCCTTGGATCAGGCGTTCGATCCGATGATTGAGGCCGTGAAAGCGGCTCGCGAGGCTTCAACGGGAGAACGACTGGCGATCGCGTGGGAGCGCGAATCGGGCGGGATGGCTCGTTATGATTTGGCTCTGCCGTCAGACTCCGCAGACTGGTCCGCTGATAGGATTTTCCGATTGGCCGAGCGGGCAGTAAAATTCCTGCTCTGGTCGTCGGGAGGATGGCGCTTGATGGTGGCGGGCCCCGAGGGGTTGTGTCGCCGACTCCAGAAGGAATACAGCGAGCAGGGACGTCGGGCATTCGATGCCGACCTGATGAAGAAGGTCTACGGCAGGCCCTTGACGGTTGAAGTCCTTCCCTTGGCGAAAATGCCGCATGCGACTGACGCGGCGATAGCCGCAGGCGGGCACCTTGATGGGTATCGGCTTGGTTTTGACCTGGGTGCCAGTGATTTTAAAATTTGTGCCGTGGATCATGGCAAGGTGGTTTTCAGCGACGAGTTCCCCTGGGATCCCAAAACTCAGAGTGATCCTGAATACCATTATGTCCGACTCAACGAGGGTTTGAAAAAGGCCGCATCCTTTCTGCCACGCGTGAACGCGATCGGGGGCAGCACCGCCGGAGTGGTGGTCGCCAACCGGATCATGGTCGCGTCACTTTTCAGAGCCATCCCTGCCAACCGGTATGCGGAGGCCCAGAACCTTTTCGGACGGCTTCAGCAGGAATGGCGGGTTCCTGTTGAGGTGGCGAATGATGGCGATGTCACCGCGCTTGCCGGAGCCCTGTCGTTGGAGACGAAAGCCATTCTTGGTGTGGCCATGGGGTCGAGTGAGGCGGCTGGATATTTTGACCGGAATGGGCGCCTGACCGGGCGTCTGACTGAACTGGCTTTTGCCCCGGTGGATTTCAACCCGGCGTCTGTCGTGGATGAATGGTCAGGGGATACCGGAGTGGGGGCACAGTATTTCTCCCAGCAGGCGGTGAACAAACTGGCACCGGCGGCGGGGATCACGTTTGATGAGCGCCTGTCTTTACCCGAACGACTGAAATGGGTTCAGCAGTTGATGGCCTCAGGCGACCAGCGGGCGCGGCGGATCTATGAAACTATCGGGGTCTACCTGGGTTACACCGTGCCCTGGTATCGTGAATTCTACGATTTCGACCATCTGCTCATCCTAGGCCGCGTTACATCCGGGCTTGGTGGGGAGATCATCCTGGAGAAAGCCCATGAGGTTCTGAAAACAGAGTTTCCTGAACTGGCCGGACGGGTGAATGTGTTTATGCCGGACGAGAAAGCGCGGCGGGTTGGGCAATCCGTTGCCGCAGCCAGTCTGCCGGAGGTGAAATTATGAGCCGATTACAAAACCCCTATCTTCATTGGATTGCCGAGTTTGATTCGTGGGCGAAAGCCGGACGTTCCCTGCCGTTGGGGGGACTGACTCCTCCGGCGCAACCCACTGTGGATCAGTCGGCGGCCAAGGTGCTTTTGTTTTCTCCCCATCCCGATGATGAGTGTATTACAGGCGCGCTACCGCTTCGCCTGGCCCGGGAGGCGGGATTGCAGATTGTGAATGTCGCCGTGACGCTGGGTAGTAATAAGGCCCGACAGGCAGCCCGCTGGTCCGAGCTCCAGCAGGCCTGTTCCTTTCTGAACTGGTCTGTTGAATGCTCAACGCCGGGAGGTCTTTCCCGAATTGAGCCCAAGGCCCGTGTTGAAGAGCCCGATCACTGGTGCGGCGCCATTGAGGTCGTCCAAAACATTCTGACGCGCCACCAGCCCAAGTTTGTGGTATTTCCCCACTGTGCGGATTGGAATGCCTCGCACATCGGGACTCATCATCTGGTCATGGATGCCTTGACCACCCTGCCTGCAGGATTTCGGTGCGGGCTGATTGAAACCGAGTTTTGGGGTGCGATGGCAACTCCGAACCTGATGGTGGAGTCGAGTGTTTCGGAGGTCGCGGACTTGGTGGCGGCGATATCCCGGCATGTGGGTGAAGTTCAGCGGAATCCCTATCATTTGACGCTTCCCGCCTGGATGCAGGATAATGTACGGCGTGGCGGCGAAATTGTGGGC
>JBAXMJ010000067.1:0-14243 GCA_037134355.1 bacterium
CCCTGAACCCTGAACCCTGAACCCTGAACCTCTATTATCCCCCTCACCGGGTTCCTGTCAATTCAAACGAAACAGGAATCCGGCGGTGCGAAGCAAGATAGGAGGGCGGCAGACCCGACACACGGCGAACCGACTGTACGGCCCGCATCACCGAGGCATCCATGACGGCGTTACCGGAGCTGTTCATCAGTCTGCTTCCGATAATGGCGCCATCGGAACTGAAGGTCAGTTCCACTTTGGTGACCAGCCCGGCGATCCCGATATCGGTTGGTTGATCCCAGGCCCGGTACATGGCCTGGCGCACCATGTCGAGCACTACGAATTCCTGTGAGATCGGGGAGCCGTCGCCGAACTTGGAATCGCCATTCAGGAGGCGGCGCATATCTGCCTCGGAAAGACTGGATTTTTTGCCGATCTTGGCGCCGCGCTCCAGCAGCTTTCGCACTTCCTCGGGAGTAAGCTTGCCCTTTCCGCTAGGCATCGACTTTTTCACAAGTGTTTTGCTGATCTTGATTCCGCCGGTTTTTTTTATCTCAGGTTTGGGGGGCTCTTTGGGTCTGATGTCTGTTTTTTTCCTAGGTTTTTCAAGGAGTGCGACCTCATCCTTGTCGGGGGGAGGCGTCTCCTTCTTTTCAACGGCCTTCTCCTCCGGCTTGGGGACATCCTTCATCAGTTCGGTGGGGGATGCCTGTGAATCGCTGGGGGGAGGTTCGACGTAGAGTTCAAGGGGTTTGCTCATATCCGTCGCGGACTCGTCGCAGCCGTGGATCAGGGGAAGTGCGAGAAGCAGGCCGATGAACAGGCCATGGCCAATGGTGACCAGCAGCAGTTCAGTCGAATAGTTTTGACGGGATGCAGTCATGCGAATAAAACTAAGTAACGCATGTGACGCATGGGGTCAAAGGAATACACGAAAAGCGGATGGTCGAGAAAATAATAATTAATAATTGACATATTCTGATATTTGAATAGATTGATCGTCGTTTTGAGTGACAAAAAGAGGTGAGCATGAGTTTGACACTAAAATCAGTATGGATGGCGGGGGCGGTTCTAGGTGTAACGGGTTTAGCCCTGACAGGGATGGCCGGGCAGGCGCCGACTCTGTCCCAATGCATTACAACGGCGTTGAAAGGGAGTCCGGATATACGGTCGGCATCCGCCCGTGTGGAGGCCGCACTCGCCGCCGTGAAGGAGGCTTCTTCGGCCTATTATCCGCAGCTTGGGCTTGCCGGGAGCTGGACGCGTACGGACAACCCGCCTCAGGCGTTTTTCATGTCGCTGAATCAACGGCGCGCCTCACTGGATAAGGATTTCAACCATCCTGATGATATCGAAAACGCGCGGGGCAGTGTGGTGGCACAGTGGCGGGTGTGTGATGGCGGCCGGCGTATCGCGGATAAACGGGCTGCAAAGATGGGTGCCCAGGCCCAGGAGTCTACCCTCGACATGGTTCGCAATGATCTGGTGTATCAGGTCACGCGGGCCTATTACGGAACCCTTCAGGCGCGCGCTTTTGTCACAGTTCGGGAAGAGTCGGTTAAGAGCATCGAGGAAAGCCATCGCATTGCCGCCGAGCGATTCAAGGCAGGAGGCGCCCTGAAAACAGATGTGTTGAATCTGGAGGTTCAGCTTTCTCAAGCCCGTGAAGACTTGATCCGCGCCAGGAACGGTTTGCAATTGGCGGCGGCAGCCTTGAACATGGCGATCGGTGAGGAGTTGCTGAAATCGTCAGACCTGACTGCTCTGGCTGATCCGTCTGATCTGTCTGATCCGTCTGATCGGACGAATCTGCTGGGAAAGATCGAATCCCGTCCCGAGTGGTATGCCGCGCAGGCTCAAGTCCGGATGGCGGAGGCCAAGGTCTCCCGGGCCCGCCGGGACTATGCGCCCGTCCTTAACGCCTTTGGCTCGGTAGACTGGGACACCGAACCTTTCCACGGAGCCGAGCAGAGTTACATCGTCGGAGCCGCGGTTGAGCTGAATGTCTTTGACGGATTCCGGACTCGCTCAGGGCTGGCCCGGGCCTCTGCAGGACTGGTGGCGGCCCAGGCGGAAGCCGACAAACTTGGAAATATGCTTCGATTGGACATGACCCAGTCCCTCCTGAACGAACAGGAAGCCCGCGAGAGGTTTGAGGTGGCGGAAAAGAGCCTGGTTAGTGCCGGGGAATCCCTGCGGATCACGGAGGAGCGTTACAAACAGGGCTCGGCGGATATTACGGAATTGATGGCCGCCCAGGTGGGGTTGACCGCCACCCGCACAAGAAAAGTCGCCGCACAGTATGACCGCCTCATCGCGCGGGCCAATGTGGAACGGGCGGGTGGCAGGCTTGCGGAAAAGTATACAGAGGAGGAGAGAAAATGAGTGCAATGAAAGAACGGGTTGAAGCTATAGTGAAAATCGCTTGGCGGCCGGCCGCAGGATTTGCGGGATTGGTCGTCATGGCTTTGTGGATGGCCGGTACTTTTGAGACGAAGGTGGGCCCGGGGAAACGGGAACATCTTCCGGGGTTTGCCCTGCCTGATGGTGCCCGGACCCTCACGGTTAAAATGACCCGCACCCCGTCACCCGTGGATGTGGTCGGTACGGCTGCCTCTGAACGCTGGGTCAATCTGAGTGCCCGGATTCCCTCAACCATTCAGCTGATGCGAGTCAAGGCGGGCGATGCGGTGACAAACGGCCAGGTGTTGGCCACCCTTGATGACCGTGAGATCCGCGAGCAGCTTGCCGGTGCCGACGCGCAATTCAAGCAGGCTGAGGCAGAATATAACCGGACACTCCGGCTTTTTGAAAAGGGGGCGGCAACCGATCAGGCGAAAGTGGCCGCCCAAACCGGGCTTGAGGCTTCTCGGGCACGGCTCCAGCAGATGCGCGTGATGCTGAGTTATACCGAAATTACCTCGCCACTGGATGGGATTGTGACGGACCGACACTTTGAGTCGGGTGATCTGGTTGCACCGGGACAGATTCTGATGTCGGTCTATGACCCGCGCGTGATGAGGCTCGAACTGCCGGTGCCCGTGCGGCTCCTTTCGAAATTCACATTGAATCAAGCCGTTTCAGTGGATCTGGACGGGATGACCAGGCCGGTCAAGGGCGTTGTTCGTGAAATCGTGAGCGAAGTGGATCCCCTGAGCCGTTCCCAGAAGGTCAAGATCTCACTCGAACAGACGGCCCCAGTCATCCTTCCCGGATCCTATGGCCGGATAACGCTCGAGGGCGAGGCTCACGAGTCCCTGTGGGTGCCGTTGTCTGCGGTCTACCGGATCGGTCAGCAGGAGTTTGTCCAGGTGATATCGGAAGGTCGCGTGATCCGGCGCATGGTGCGCACCAGCCTTATCCGGGACGGACAGGTGGAAGTTATTTCCGGCCTGGCTGATGGCGAGGTGATCCTGGTCGAACCTGTGAAGGAGGGTTGATCCATGGACGAAAAACTCTCATTTATGGGGCGGATGGTGGATGGGTTCCTGCGGGGGAACCTGGCGGTGTTGTTGATGATCATCAGCCTGGTCGCCGGGGCGGTGGCCCTTGTGGCGACCCCGCGCGAGGAGGAACCCCAGATCGTGGTTCCTCTGGCCGACGTCATGGTGTCCTATCCCGGCGGTAGCGCTGAGGAAGTCGAGCGTCTGGTGTCCTCGCGCCTGGAGCGCATGCTCTATCAGATTGACGGCGTGGAGTATGTCTATTCCATGTCCCGCCCCGGTATGGCAGTGGTTACGGTACGATTTTTTGTCGGCCAGGATCGCGAAGCCAGCCTGATCAAGCTGTACAACAAGATCTTCCAGAACATCGACAAAACCACGCCCGGCATTGCCGGCTGGGTGGTTAAGCCGATTGAAATTGATGATGTGCCGATCGTCAATGTGGCGCTGTACAGCGGCCGCTATACTGAGCCTGAGCTCTATCGGGTCGCGGAAGAAGTGGCCAGCCGCCTTCAGCATGTTGAGGACAGTTCCCGGGTCACGATCCACGGCGGGCAGAAGCGCCAGATCCAGGTGAACCTGGATCCCGAGCGGCTGGCCGCCTGTCGGATTTCGCCCCTGGAGATTGCCGGGGCACTCAAGGTCGCCAATGCGCAGAGCGCGAGCGGGTCGTTTCAGAAAGCCGACCGGGAGATCGCAGTCCAGACCGGGGCGTTTCTTCGCAGTGTTGATGATGTTCGCAACCTCATGGTGGGAATGCATGGCGACCGGCCGGTTTATCTGCGCGATGTGGCCGACGTGAGAGATGGTCCGGAGGAGGCAACCTCGTATTCCCGGATCGGGTTTGGTGAGGGGGGGGAAGGGGTTCAGGGTTCAGGGTTCAGGACAAGTTACCCCGCGGTCACTATTGCGGTTGCTAAGAAGAAGGGGAGTAACGCGGTCTGGGTGGCACGCGACATTGAAAAGGCGCTGGAGGGTATGCGGGGCGGGACCCTTCCTGATGAGGTGAAGACGCGGATCACGCGCAACAATGGTGAGGCGGCTAATGAAAAGGTCAGTTATCTCCTGGAAAGCCTGGCCATCGCGATCATCACCGTGATCGGACTGATTGCCCTGGCCATGAACTGGCGGGTGGGGCTGATCGTGGTGATTGCTGTCCCCATCACCTATTCACTGACCCTGGTGGTCAACTATCTGGCAGGTTACACCATCAATCGCGTGACCCTGTTTGCGCTGATCCTGGCGCTGGGGTTGCTTGTGGATGACCCGATTGTCGGCGTGGAGAATATTTACCGGCATCTGGCCATGAAGAAGCTTCCGCGCCTGAAGGCCATTTCATTCGCCATGAACGAGGTGATGCCGCCGCTGGTGCTGGCAACCCTGGCGGTTGTGGTTGCGTTTCTTCCGATGTTTTTCATCACCGGAATGATGGGGCCCTACATGCGGCCGATGGCGCTCAATGTGCCTTTGGCGATGATTAGCTCCCTGATTGTGGCGGTGGCCATCACCCCCTGGATCTCGAACAAGATCCTCAAGGTCGAAGGGCATGAGCATGAGGAGAGCAATGTAAAGGAGACGGCAACCTACCGGCTGTATGCCAGGGTGATGAAGCCGCTGGTTGAATCCAAATCCAAAACCTGGACGCTGGTCGCCATCATCGGCTTTCTGTTTGCGGGCTCGATCGCGCTTGCCCTGACCGGACTGGTCCCGCTCAAGATGCTGCCCTTCGACAATAAGAATGAATTCCAGATCCTGGTGGACACACCGGAATCGTTCACGCTGGAACGGACCGACGCAGTGGTGCGGGAATTGGAAGCCTATCTGGGAACCGTGCCGGAAGTCACCGATTTCACCTCCACGGTCGGCTCGGCTTCGCCCATGGATTTTAATGGGCTGGTACGGCATTATTACATGAGGCAGGGCGCGAATGTCGCCGATATCCGGGTCAGTCTGCTGCCCCGGAAGCAGCGGGAGATGGATAGCCATGCCCTGGTGCTGCGGATCCGGAATGACATCGCTGCGCTTGCGATGCGGACGGGCGCGAGTCTTAAGCTCGTGGAACTTCCCCCTGGACCGCCTGTGTTGTCCTCCGTGGTGGCGGAAGTCTACGGTCAGCCGTATCAACATTATGATGAGCTGATTGCCGCGGCGAAGAGTCTTGAGGATCAGATGCGCAAGGAGCCCGGGGTTGTGGATGTGGACTCGTATGTGGAGGCCAATCAGGAGAAGGCTTTCTTTCGAGTGGATCGGGAGAAGGCGGCCCGGAGCGGGATTGCCACGGAGGATGTGGTTCAGATTCTCCAGGTGGCGCTCTCCGGCATGCCTGCCGGGGCGGTGCATATCTCGACGGAACAGAATGAACTTTCGATCCTGCTGAAAGTTCCCCGTGAAAAACGTTCAGATATCGAGCGGCTGAAGACACTTGTGGTCAAGGGGCGCGGCGGGCAGGGCGTCCAGTTGGGCGAGTTGGGCCGGTTCGAGATGCAGACTGAGGACAAGACCATTTACCACAAAAATCAGGAGCGTGTGGTGTATGTGACCGGCGAAATGGCCGGGCGGGGGCCGGCGTATGCCGTGCTGGCGCTCCAGTCGTGGTTCAAGAAACACCCCCTTCCGAAGGGAATCAAGGTGGATTGGGCGGGTGAGGGTGAGTGGAAAATCACGATCGATGTCTTTCGCGATCTGGGGCTTGCCTTTGCGGCCGCGCTGATCGGCATCTATGTTCTCCTGGCCTACCAGACGGGTTCCTATGTGTTGCCGGGAATTATCATGATGTCGATTCCCCTGACCATGATCGGGATCATGCCAGGGTTCTGGCTGTTGAATGCGCTGGGCAACAAGCCGGTGGGCGGGTTTGATAATCCGGTGTTTTTTACGGCAACGGCCATGATCGGTATGATTGCCCTTGCGGGGATTGTGGTTCGAAATGGGATCATCCTGGTCGATTTCATCAGGACATCCCTTGAGCGCGGGATCCCGTTGGAGGACGCCATTCTGGAATCCGGCGCGGTCCGGTTCCGTCCTATTGTCCTGACGGCAGGCGCCGCCCTGCTGGGCGCCTGGCCCATCACGCTGGATCCCATCTTCAGCGGCCTGGCGTGGTCGCTGATCTTTGGATTGTTTGTATCCACGGTGTTCACTCTGGTGGTGATTCCGCTGGTGTACTTCTGGTTGGTGGGGGGTAAGAAGGGGGAGGAGGCGGGGGGGTAGGGTTCAGGGTTCAGGAAGAAGGAGAAAAGGGTTCGGGGTTTGGGAAAAGCGAGGAGGGTTTACTATGACAACGGAACGAATTGTAAGAATGGTGGCGGGGATATTTGTGATGGCGAGTTTGGCGCTGGGCTGGTGGGTGCATCACGGCTGGTTCTTCTTTACAGCTTTTGTGGGCTTCAACCTGTTTCAGTCGGCTTTTACCCAGTTCTGTCCATTGGAGATTATTCTCAAGAAATGCGGGATCCCATCGGCCGGATGCGGGTGCAAATAACGGGTGTTCTTCCTTGACCGAGCCTAGGCACACCTTTGAGAAGAAACTGGGCGAGTTCTGCTTGACCCAAATCCTCGCCTAAGAGGCCGACGACAGTGCATTTTCACCGGAATACCCTGTATTGACGCGGCTCAGCCGGGCCTACTCCGCCGGAGGGGCTACGAAGGCTGGAAGGCTTCGCCCTACCTGGAAATCTATACAAATCATCGATGTCTTCGGGTAGGGCGAGGCGTCCCTGCCGAGCCGCGTGAATATTTGGTTTGTCTCATGCAGATAGACTGCCGTCTGCTCCTTAGGCGAGGATTTGGGGCTTGACGTAACCCATTATAATGTTCATACTATGCGTTCAATAACCCCTTATAAGGAACATTATGGACCGGAGCGCGTTTGCCCATCTCAAGGAATGGAAGCAGCGGCAGAAGAGGAAACCGCTGGTGTTGCGCGGTGCGCGCCAAGTCGGTAAATCGTATCTGGTTGAGGCGTTTGCGAAGCGCGAATTTGAGATCAGCCTGACCGTCAATGCTGATCGGGATAAAGAGTTTCTCGGGAGAATTGTTCACGAACCGCCCTCCCGGATGGTGCAACTGCTGGAGCTGGAGTACGGCCAGCGGATCATTCCCGGAAAAACACTGCTCTTCTTCGACGAAATTCAGGCGGTGCCTGAGTTTCTGGCACGGCTCAGATACTTTTATGAGGAGCTTCCCGAGCTCCATGTCATTGCCGCCGGCTCGCTGTTGGATTTTGTTCTGGAAGATCATTCATTCTCTATGCCCGTCGGGCGCATCGAGTACTTGCACTTAGGCCCCATGACGTTCGGCGAGTTTCTCGACGCGACCGGAAACGAGCGCTGGTCCGCGTTTCTCAGTGCTTTTGGATGCCGGGAGACGATGCCGGACACCGCACACCAGGCGCTCTTGCGGCTGTTCCGCACGTTCCTGGCGCTGGGCGGAATGCCCGAGGCAATCGAGACGTACGCCCGCACGCTTTCACTACTGGAGGCAGACCGCGTCAAGGAGTCAATCCTCGGGACACTTCGCGACGATTTCGCCAAGTATGGGCAGCGCGTAAACCATGATCGCCTTCTCAAGATGTTC
Source organism: bacterium (assembly GCA_037134355.1). GTDB lineage: Bacteria > Verrucomicrobiota > Kiritimatiellia > CAIKKV01 > CAITUY01 > JAABPW01. The sequence continues at coordinate 7,998 of JBAXMJ010000067.1, forward strand.
GGGCGATTGCCGGGCATGGTCGGACAGCGCTTCAAGTTTGCGAACGTCTCGCGGGAGGACTCCTCACGGGAACTGGCCCGTTGTCTGCATCTTTTGGAACTCGCCCGGCTCGTCTATAGAGTCAGGCAATCTTCATGCTCGGGTCTGCCGATTGGGGCGGGGGTAAAGGAGGAGGCATTCAAAGTGCTATTTCTCGACTGCGGTCTCCTGCTTCACGCCTGCGGCTTAAGAGCCGCCGATGTGGAACGTGAACCGGATCTGATGCTGGTGAATGCCGGCGCCGCAGTCGAACAGGTTGTCGGGCAGCATCTGCTTCACGCGCGCCCCTTCTGGGAGGAGCCGGAACTGTTCTACTGGGCGCGTGAGAAGCCGACGTCTGCGGCAGAGGTGGACTATGTGATCGTCCGCAGTGGCCGTATCGTGCCGGTAGAGGTCAAAGCCGGGAAGACGGGGCGGTTACGCTCGTTGTGGCAGTTCGTGGCCGAGAAGGATGCGCGTCTGGCCCTTCGCTTCAACGGCGACAAACCTTCCTTGCTGGATGCCACCGACACGATGCATGACGGCACCCGCCTATCCTATCGCCTTCTCTCTTTGCCATTGTATTTGATCGACCACGCGAACCGGTTGGTCGACGAAGCGACATAGTCCATGAATGACGCGACCAAACCCGCCGCGTGGGCGGCAACTATTTGTCCCTAACCGCCGACCTCGATTACCATGTTCTACCACGGGGATTTCATCGGTATTTCGAAGAAGATGTTCAGCCGCTAGACAAGGAAAGCTTCGACCGGTAACGGGGCAAACCGGCCATTTTCGCCTTGACCAATTCCTCCAAAATTGCGATCTGAAACGTTTCAGATGACAAAAGGACGCATAAAAGGAGGGGCGCGGCTGCGTGATGTGGCGGCAGCGGCAGGGGTGTCAAACGCTACCGTTTCGGCGGTGGTCAATGGCCGGGCGGAGCAGTACGGCATCTGCCGGGCGACCCAGGAGAAAGTTCAGGCGGCAGTCCGCCAGCTGGGCTACACTCCGAGTCTCGCGGCCTTGGACATGGTCTCCGGGCGGAATTCCCTGGTAGGACTGGCGGTCTCTTCTGATTTCCCTGCGGCGGGTCGCCTCATTGCCGCATTGGAGCCTGCGCTTTCGCTGGCGGGCCATCGGCTCATCGTCATCTGTTTGCCAACCGACCCGCAGGTTGCCGCCGCCCGGATCAGCGAGCTGATTCGGTTTGGGATTGCCGGGCTGGTGCTATTTCCGGCCCGCGCCACGGCCCTGTCAGGGTTGAACTGTCCTAGCGTCATGATAGGCGGGCTACCCGCCGACACCGATCCGGCGGCCGTGGTCGAACTCGGACAGACAGCCGCCCGGCTACTTCAGCAGGCGATCCAGGGAGCGACAACCGAGACCATTCGGTTGGATCCGGTGATTGCCCCCCGTGTTCCGGTTACGCCCATAACTCCAGAACCGCCGGTTCCGGTCGTGGTGCCCGTTCCCGTGCCGGTACCAGTCTCGGTTCCGGCACCCCAGGCACCGACGGTAGCGGTCCCCGTCGTTCCGGTTCCGCCAGTGGAAAATCCGGTCGTCAAAATTCAGCCGGACCCCCCGTTTCAGTCATCTGAAACGTTTCAGATGCCCGAAACGCCGGTTTTGGAGACAACCGAACCAGCCTCCCCTGTAGTAGCCGCCGTCCCCGGCGGCACCGAATCTGAAGGGTCGATTCCGGTCACCGAACCGGCCATTGAACCCATTCCGGTCGTGGACCCGGTGCCGGTGCCTGACCCGGTGCCCGTCGTCACCGAACCCCCGTCCGTCGCCGAGCCAGTTCCGGTGCCGACGCCGGAGACGCCACCGGTGGTTGAGGTGCCCGTGGTACCTGATCCGCTCCCTGAACCTGTTCCCGTTCCCGAACCTGAACCGGTTCCTGAGGTGGAGCCGCCCGCCGTGGTTGTGCCAGTGGATGAGCAGAAGCCGGACAACGGCGATGAAGCCTAGGTGGACGCCGACCGCGCCCGGAGGCCGCGGTCCACCTGAGGATGGTTAAACTACTTCAGATAAGGATGAATCAATCGTTCCCAGCATCATCGGTAGTGAGGGATTCGTTTAAGGCGTCAGCATTGCCGCGGCCAGGATGCCGGCTGCTTCGGTGGCGGGGCAATGAAGTTTGAGGGCGACGGTTCGGTCGTCGCGGGAGATTTCGCTTAAGCTGGCCAATTTGGCGAGGGGGTTGTCGCTGTCACTCAGGGTTGCGGCGACCATGAGGCCGTTCAGGACTTGATGGATCTGGAGCGCGGCGTCCGGGGAAATGGCCTTGAGCAGGATCGTGCCGTCCACCATGCCCGACTTTTCAAAAAGTTGCAGGGTCGCGGTGTCGGTGCTTTTCAGGATCATGGCCTTGATGGGGTCTGTGTTGGAGCCTGCATAGCCCTTGGTTACCGCCGTAAAGAAGGCGCCATCCCGGACGGTTTGCATGGGGAGGACAACCGCCCGGCCTGTTGCGAGGTTTGGCTTGGCACCACCGAGCGTGGCGGTGGCGTCGAGAATTGAGCTTTCATCCGAGGCCAGGATTAACAGACGCGTGGTGTAGAAGCAGGCCCAGAGCGGGCGTCCTGTGGATTTGTCCATCCATGTTTGAAGATTCAGTTTTCCGTAGGTTTTGGTTGCGTACTGCGGATAGGTGCTGAACTGCTGGGTGATGGTTTTGGAATTGAGCGACCCGCTGATCAAGGCGGTTCCCCGGTTGCCTGTGACCTCACGACCATACAGGGTAATGGCGGACAAGTCTTTCAGGGGATCCACGCCCAGCAGGGTGCGGTAATGATTCAGCATGGATTGGAACGACTTGGCTCCGTTCCGGCCGTTCAGCAAGAGTCGACAGGTTTGTGACGGAGCAAACTGTTCCATGTCCAGGTGGATTACCCATTTGGAATCCCCTGCAACCTGAGTCCTCGGCAGGGGAGCCGCCTGGAGGCTCAAGCCCGCTGCCAGAATCAGGGTGATGAGGGCCGTTTTCATGATTACATCCCGGGATTCATGATCGGGAAATCGCCCATGGCTGATTTTTTTGCCGGGGGGACGAGTGCCTTGAAGGGCTCGGCCTCGCGCAGGGGCGCGAACCGGGGGTCTTCGCGAAGCAGGCTTCGGGCGACTTCGCCACCCACTTCAATGGCCCGTTTCATCGAGGCAAAAGCTTCCTGCGGCTTGTTGAGGATCAACTGGGTGTAGGCAAGGTCAATCCAGCTTTTGAAGGCGTTGGGGTCGCGGGTCAGGTATTTTTGAAGAGCATACACGCGCAGATCCCATCGTTTGTTGGCCTCGAAAAACTTTGAGACAGCCAGGCAGGCTTCCGGGGGCAGAGTTGGGCTATCGACCAGGCTACGGGTCAGACCCTGGAACTGTCCTTCCATTCCCAGCTTCAAGTAGACTCCAGCGAGTTCCATGGCGCGTCCGAAATCGAGTTTCCCCTTGCCCATTTCCGCTTCAAGTTCCTTGCGATGGGCATTGTCCTGGGTGGAGCCCCGGATGGCGGACAGGAAGTTTGCCGCATTCCGATTGTAGGGATCCAGCACCAGATATTCCTCCATGACTTTTCCCGCCTCTTCAAACCGCTGCTGACGCATGTAAAGATCGGAAAGGCGGAAACAGGCTTCCGGACTTTCGGGGCAGAGTTCGCGCGATTGCTTGAACGCGTATTCAGCCTCGCCGATCATCCCCCGCGCGGCGTAAAGCCCGGCAATGGCGGAACGCATCTTGGAGAAGGATTTTTTAGCGTCGGAGTTACGGCGGAATTCCTCGCGGGCCAGGAAATCCTTGGTCAGTTTATCCCAGTAGGTCCGGTCGCGCGCCACAATCTCGTTCCAGAGTTTCGGGTTTTCCTGAGGTGAAGGGACGGGATCCTTCTCGATTTTCATGATCACGCCGAAGGGGGTCAGGAAGGCGTACATCCAGGGGATAACATAGCTTTCCTCGATGTAGAACGAATGCTTGTCCTTGTTTTTGTCAAAGATCCAGCGGGCCAGGATGCCGTTGATAGTCATCACGCCGCCGACGCCCTGAACGCTGACGCGGCCGTTCTCAATCTTGATATCGGCGCTGGCGGGGATCTTGCCGGTCTGCACATCGCGCACGTATTCTTGGAACGCCCGGTTGTTATCCTCGCCGCTGGGGATATAGATTGGCTGGATCGGGTAGGTGTGGTCGCGATGCAACAATTTCTGGAGCGGGCCGTCATTCTTGGGCCGCGAATAGTCGTAATGATCGCGGATATAACTCATGTAGGTGTTGTCGGCCAGGGCATTCTGCGTGATGATGTAGACATCCGACCGGTCGAAATCCTTGTCGCGGAAGCGATCCTTGGGTGCCACGCGGCTTTCGCAAAAGATCATGTAGGTGGGTACAAAACGGCCCGGATCGGTGCCGCCATAGAGCACGGCGTCCTTCTCCATGTCGGCATATCCGTTGCCCGGCTTGAACATCAGGTAGCCGAAGAGATAGCCGAAGTCGTGTCCGCGCAGGTTGCAGAGCGAGAGGTTCTGTTTCCAGGTGACCAGGGGGATGGCCAGAAGGGCGATGCAGGCGAGGCGGACAATCCAGCCGCCCAGGACTTTCTTTTTCCAGGCCAGGATGCTGAAGAGCACCGCGATGCCGTAGCTGATGAGCATGGCGTAGAATCCGTGGGCAGGGGCGAAGAACTTGATGTTGATTTCCTGGTCCTGCCTATCCAATTTCGGGTTGATGATCGACAGGAGGCCCAGGCTGGAGATCAGAAAGGCGACCCAGACGAACATCATCCAGGATCGGCCGCGGGGCTTGACCCGTGTCCAGAAGTACAGGATGACAACGGGGGTGACCAGACCCAGAAGGGTCAAGGGGAGTGAGTACTGGTTGATCAGCGCCTCGATGAAGAGTTTGATTTTGAGAAGAAATTCCTGGCTGAAAAAGCTGGCGGTATTGATTTTCTCGTACTGGCCGCGCGTCACGGCGTGAACAAATCCCTCCTTGGTTGCGGCGTATCCCCAGTTCATGGGGGGATTGGTCCAGGCCGCGAGTGGCATGTAAATGTAGACAGAGACCCCTGCCATGAACATGCCGGCGGCAGTCAGGGCGCGGCGGGTTTCCCACCAGGTTGTCCGGGTCGCGATGATCAGCCCGACGATACCCAGTACCCCGGAGGCAATGCCTTGCCAGAAGGTGGAACTCGATGTCATGGCATTGGTGTTGGGGGTGGTCAGCCAGGCCCAGATAATGAGTCCGACCATGACACTGAGCAGTCCGGCGATTCCCAGTTCCGCGAAGTTCGACTGGGTTCGCATGAACAGGCCGAACTTGTTCTGGGTGGCGGGACTTTTCTTCAGGGTGGCCAGAAACTGATCGAGCCCGATCAGGAAGACCCCGACGGCGAAGGGAAGGGCCATAACGGCGATGGTCTGGTGGTTGGAAAGGCTCAGTCCGAAAATGAGCAACATGACATACAGGAACCCGCGGCGATGGGGCTGAACCATCCAGGCGAAGAATATGCAACTGGTGAGAATGAAGGAAAAGACATTGAGCACGCGCATTTCTGAAACACAGGCCCAGAGCCAGACGCCCCGGTTGAAGCCGAAGAGCAGGGCGCATGCCGCGCCAATGAAAAGGGCCATCCAGTGCTGGAGTTTCTCGTCAATCGAATCGCTCCAGGGCAGGGAATGCAGGAGCAGGCGAAGGCTCCGGGTCATGATGATGGTCATGACTCCGACCGTCAATGCCCCGGTGACTACCGACAGTAATCCCATGCGCCAGGCGGGATTGCCGAAGGGGACGATGAAATGGCTCCAGAGATATCCCATAAGCGCCCAGAGCGGGTAGCCGGGAGGATGGGGAACCCCGAAAGTGAAGGCGCCGGTCACCAGCTCACCGGAGTCCTGCAGGGTGACTTCAGGGGCCATGTAATAGAAGAAGGCCAATCCCGAAACCAGGGTGGTGATCAGCGCCGCCAACCAGTCCTCTGGCTTGAAGAAATGCCGGAGGCTTTCGGTCGGTTCTGCTGAGCAATCCATGGACAAATCGACGGGACTATTTGTTTTTAACGCGTCATTGGTATTCGATGCCATCAGAATCCTCTCCCTTCAAACAGGTGCCAATCAAACATGAAGCTTCAAATCTAGCAGATGGGGTTGAATTTGACGACACTTTATGAATGGGGTAAAAAAAACGCGGGAACCAGCCTTTCGACTGATTCCCGCATCAGGAATTAACCTTGTGGAGGACTAC
>JBAXMJ010000068.1:0-13682 GCA_037134355.1 bacterium
GAGCCGCACGCCGGATCGAGAACCCGGACATGTTGCAGGCGATCCAGAAAGCGGAGAAGAATGGTGCCGGCTTCGCCCTTTGCCTTTTTCATGGCGGCGCCGCTCAATGGCTTTGCCAGAGTTTTGGAGTCCGAAACGGTCTTTCGGCCGGTCGTAAGCAGGGCGTTGATAATTTCACGGGATTCGTTCCATTCCCGGCGGAGAACTGACATGATAACCGCATCCACCACGAGTTCAATGTCTGCCCGGCTGGTGAAGTGTGCACCGAGTTGGGACCGCTTGGCCGGGTCAAGACCGCGTTCAAATAGTGTGCCGAAGATGGACGGGTCAACGGAACTCCAGTCGAGTTCTGCAGCAGCCGCAATGCGCTTCATTTCATCAGCAGTGAGGTCAAGGACGGTCCGGTCGTCAAATAGGTTGCCATTGAAATATCGTATGGGTTCAAGACCGAAGTCGCCACCGGTGGCCATTGTATCGAAGAGTTGGCCCAATATCTTGCAGAACCGGGTGGGGTCACCTCGCGATTGTTCCACAATGCGTGTGAACACCATATTGGGCAAGAGGCCGGTGTCTTCAGCGAATAGACAGAAGACAATCCGGTCCAGGAAGTGGGCGACGGCCGCAGGGTCAAGGCCACGTTGGCGCAGAGCGGCGGCGATTTCGGCAAAGTGCCGGGCCGCGTCCTGTGTGACGGCTGTACTGGTGCGGCCGGGGCGCAGCGCCTCGGGATTGTGGAAAACCGCGCGCATGATTTCGATATTTCGGGGTTCACCCAGACTTTCCAGAGGGATGTCATAGGTGGCCGATACGGTTCCGGTGAAGTTGGTGTGAACAACGATACGGTCAAGATCGCAGACAATCAGCAAAGGCGGATTCTCCAAGGCGTCCCGGTACCGCAACAATTGATCGTAGGCGGCCGAAAGATCCTTGCGCTTGCCCTTGTATTCCAAGCCGAAGAAATCTTTTTTCCATACATCCGCAAAACCGTCACCGCCTCCGTGCTTAGCCGCTCCCTTTTCAAAGCAGAATGTTGCACCGATGGGATCGCTGGTGGCGGGAGTGGGATGGTCGAAAACGTTACAGAGGTCAATGAAATGCTCTTGCGCGGCGGATCGTTCTTTCAGGTCCACCTTCCGCCACTTCGCTATGAACTCCGGAATTGTCATGTGGGAAGGACGGTAGCACGGGGAACGCGGCGGAAACAAGAATGAAGGTTTTAAAGCAAAGACCTGAAAAGACCTGTGATTGAAGTTTCCCGTCTCTCATGGTTCAATGAGTCCATGGACTGGTTGATGGAACAACTGAAAAGTCTCATGTGGTGTCTCGCCATTGCGACACTAATTAGTTCAATTGTCCGAAATCGGCGCAAAAAACGTTTGTTACGTCGGCTGAGAAGAGCGAACAATAAGTAGGTTTTTCAATTTCACAAGGTGTTCGTTCATATAGCCCGCCATCATTTTACTATCAGGAAAACCTGATACTGAATCAGGCAATCTCTGATTGTGTTCTTGGCGAAAGTTGTGCAATGCTCACTTTTGCTGATTATTCACATTGAGGAGGGCGACATGATTCGTTTGCTTTATCCACGATTCCCGATGGCTTGGCGAATGTTCGGGCTATTTCTTATTCCCACTATCACAATGGCAGGAATCATTTCTTCTGAAACTTCTGCCATTTCTGAATCATCTTCGGTAATAAGCAGGGACTCAACTAGTGCAAGTGAAATTGAGGCCATGGCGAGCGGAATAGCCGACTCAATGGTTCAAGAAAAAACGGGGACCCTCAGTGACTTGGCCGGAATGTATCGGCAGGAACAGATCCGATGGCTGATTTTCGCCCCTCCTAGCTCAGATTTTGTTCTTCGGCTAGATTTTGAAATTATGGTCTTTGCCCCGAAGACCTTTCCAGAAGACTTCAATAAGAACCTGATTGGAGAGATGAAATATGGCTGTCCGGTATACACCTTGAGCATTGCCGAAGATCCAGTCACCCACGAAACCGTCTTTTCAAATGCGGATGGGGGAGAAATTGCCAGATTGAAGCCAGAGGAAGGATACAACCCATTTTGGCTACTTGATTCAAAATATCCTGATCTTTATTCGGGACTTTATGGTAGCGATAGAATCAAGGAGCTCGAGGGCGAGTTTGACCCGAGCAGGATTCAAATTACAGTAACCCTGTTACCTATCGATTATTTGGATAAGTATGCCCTTGCGGCTGCGGAAGAGAAGGTGAAGCAAGCATCATTTGAAAAAAGTGCAAAAATAAACCCTCCCATGAGGATGTATCAAAGTTCGGGGATGACCAATCTTGAGATTGTTGGGTCTGCAGTGGCAACGAACGGCATGAAACTGACTTTGGCCTATCCCGATGGCTTTACGAACAGGGTGGATATATTTACCAGTCCTGACCTAATTGGGAACTGGTGGGACTTGGTTGTCAATGCAACCAATGTCAATACATCCACTAACTTCATTAACTGGGTGGACGCGAATGCATTTTCACAGAGGTTGAAATTTTACAATGCTGAAAATGCTGACTTGGATTCAGACGGGGATGGGCTATCTGATGCCCGCGAGAAATTCATGTATCACACCTCTGCCACGAACAGTGATTCTGATGTGGATGGGTTGAGTGATTCTAATGAGGTATTTGTCGCCCACACGGATCCGAACAATTCCAAGACCAACACACCTATTGTCTGGATTTCCTATCCCATCGACGAGAGCAGAAAGGTGTGGTTGCCGTGAAGAAATTCAAGTTACGGACTGACAGATGGTTGCTGAACTCGGTTTTATTAGTCATGCTCGCACTGGATGTTCATGCCGCGCCAAGTTATTCTGCATTCACGTTTTCCGTGTCGGGTTCAAATAATTCCTTTGAAAATGGACTGTATTTGTGGGGAAACAATCATGGCGAAAATGAAACAGGCACTTACTATCGCACCCCGCCGGAGGGTGATCAGCCATTTATCCACTATCATGTTGGATTGGGATGGGTGCTTGAAAACGGCGTCAATTCTCATAGTTATATTTTGGGTAACGGCTTGTTGCCGACGTCAACGAGCAATGTGAATGTGATTGTCGGAACTCAGGAAAGCAGCGTCTCAGCAAATGTTGGCACTCCGTACTCGAGCACTGTCGAACCAGTCAATATCATCAACGGCGGCATGTTTTTTGATGAGCCTGATTTCGGGATTGCCGGGGTCGGGTTCAATCTGGAATGGGCGCGAGCCTACAACAGCGCCCTCAACACAACCAATGGTCTGGGATTTCGATGGAGCCATAACTATGACTGGAGTCTGACGTCGACCACCAACATCTATATCTATGGCAACTACACTAATGCGATTCCTGCCCTTCACCTCTCAATGGGCTCCGGGGAAACCCGGATATTGCTGAAGGATGACACCACCAACATCTGGAGAAGTGCTGTCGCTCCACCCCTGACGGTCGCTCTAACCGCGACCGGTGAATATTTTCTTCCCCTGCCTTCGGGTTATTCCTGCCTGTTTGGCACCAATGGATTCATCAAGGTTATGTCGAATTCATGGGATAATACACTAGCCTTCAGTTATACGAATATTGCGGGGAGCGCATGTCTTGCCAGGGTCATGCATTCCGATGGGAGGGCATTGTCGATGTCCTATTCCAGCAACCGCATTATCCGAGTGGACACCCCCTCCACGAACCTTTATTACCTGTATTCGTATAATACTGGCGGCGAATTAACCGGAGCCGTGACCCGATCATCTTCGGGGGATTTTCTGACTACCTATGCCTATGACACCAACGGCGTCCACGCCATACTTCAACACCAAAACGCACTTGGCGAAGTGGCAGCCTATGCCTATCAGACCAATGCGTCAGGTCAATTGACCCCAAAATGCATCAAGGTGGATGTGGCGACGAATTATTATGAGCACACGGTTGCCTATGATTCTGGCAAAACAACGGTGACTTATACACGAGGAAACTCCAACGCGGTCTATCATTATTATTTCGGCACGAATCCATCTGCCTTGCAAATCAACAAGATTGACGGTCCGAACGACACCAATACCGTCAAACTCCTGAACTATGACTCGTTGCTGCAAGCCATAACGAGTGAACAAAACGGAATCTTTGATGGCACAACGAATGAATGGCAGTATATGTCCTTCAATGTTTCCAACTCCCATTGGCCCTCTTCCTCGGGCTATTACAGTTTTCAATCAATGTTTAACGGCAAAGGACAGTATACAAATGCCAACCACTGTATCTTGGAGTGGAACAACCGCTGGGAACTGTGGAACAACAGCATGAATTATTACATGACCAATGTTGGCGCAATGCCTCAGGACGGGAATGTTTTCGGAGACTGGTATTTTTACGACAATGTGACAATTGTCCCTATTGCCATCACCAACTATTACACCACAACAACAGATCAAACCCGTTTTGGCAGCCTAGCCGCAACCAGTTACCTCCTCAATGATAGAGGAGAAGCGACTAACTACTGGCAAAACGATACAGCGACATCCACCGTTCCTTGGTCATTCACATGGGACACAAACTGGAATCGCCTCTCTTCATCAACCGATCCCGAGGGGCGCCTGACGCAATGGGATTACACCAATGGCTCGGTCAATGTGGAACGGCTATTCCCCACCACCAACCAGCCTGTCGAAACCCATTATTCCTACAGTCCCCATGGAGTCTTAGCATCCATTACCAACGCTAACGGGCACTGGGTCAGTTATCAATCCGATGCCTATGGAAATCCCACCCAGACGATTTCCCAAGCCGGGACAACCAACTGGATGACCTGGGATATTTTGGGCCATCTTACGGGAATCATTTTACCCAGTCATCAAAACGATACCAACGACCCGCCAAACATGATTCCATGGGTGATTTCCTTCAATCCCAATGAACTGGGATGGGTAAGGCAGATTACCTATCCAGACAATACCTATGAAACCTTTGCCTTTGATGCCGTCGGGAATGTTACGAATCATGTGGATGTGGCGGGAAGAACTAATCGATTCACTTGGCTTCCCACCCGAAAGCTGGCATCAACAGTTCGATACCTTACATCAGGAGGAAGTAATCAGGCGGCTACTGTGGGCTTGGATTACGACCAGCAGATGAATGTAGTTAATGTGAAGGATGAACTCGGACGGGGAGTGGAAACCTACCAGCTTGATTTACAGGACCGGCCAACATCCGTCACCAATGTCGAAAACCAAGTGATGTCAATGACGTGGGGTTTGAAGGATATGGTGAGTTCCATGGTCAGATTCGACGCCTCTTCGATTTCATTCGTTTATGACGAAGGGGCGCGGGTAAAACAGATCACGTATTCTGACGACGTCCTTTCATTTACCTATTTCAAAAACGGCCTTCCCAAGACCGCTTCGAATTGCTGGGGAACAATAAGCAATACCTATGATGGAGCCAACAGGCTGACATCACAAACCCAGCCCGTCCCGAGTGGAAATGTCGCCTATGGCTATTATCCCGCCGGTCAGGTTTCCAATGTCGTGAGCGTTGCGGGAACCAATACCTACGCCCTCGACGCCGGGGATCGTCTCCAGACCTTGACCGTATCCTCCCTCGGTCGGCAGGATGCCGTGACATATTCCAGCGACCCCGTGAATGGCACACTGACCGGGGCAAGTTACTCCAATGGAATTCACTGTGCCTATTCGTATGATTCGATGGACAGGTTGACGGGCATTTCCTGGGCCGATGTTTCCAACAAGGTTTTGCGGAGCCGCTCCTACACCTATACCGCTGCGGGGCTGATCAGCGACATCACTTTTGAAACGAGCGAAAAGGCCATATATTCCTACGATTCCCTGGACCGTTTGACCCGTGAGAAGCACACGGATTATTACGGGCAGGTTATTTCGGATGAAAAATATGACTATGATTTAGCAGGGAACAGGACGAAGAAAACGGTTTTAGATAGCGCCGGCGCTGATCTGGTGACAGTCAACTATTCGCTCGCCGCTGGCAACAAGTTAGGCTCATGGACAGTGGCCGAAACGAACCTTTCAGCCCGCTTTGCCGTGATTGGCAATTCCAGCGATCCCATAGGCACCAATGACCGTTTCGGGCAATTGTGGGTCAGCAACTCTGCCAGCGCGGTGGTGAAACCCACTGTATCGGGAACCAATTTCTTTGCCTTTGACCTGACTGTCGGAATGGGCACCCAGTATGTGCATGCAGCCATCAGGGATGTGGCGGGGAATACCTCCTATGTTACAAACCGCTTCTACCCCACTTGCCTGACGAACGGAACTTATCAGTATTCGGCAGCAGGATGCCTGACCAACCGCCAATACAGCGGAAAAGACTTCACGGAAACCCTTGGGCTGATTTGGAACGGGCAGTACCAGTTGACAGCGGCTTACACGAATGGCGTGCTGGCCGAATCCTTTGGCTATGATGGAGCAGGCAGGCGGATCTTCATTGTTGAGGGTGGTGTCACAAACTGGATGGTCTACGATGGCAACCAGGTGGTGGCGGAAGTGGACGGCGCCGGGAGCCTGAAGAAATCTTACGTGTACGAGGGACTGGACAGGGCCATTTCCATGACCACCTACGGGGCGTCCACGAATACCTATTATTTCATCCGGGATCATCTCGGATCAACAATGGCGCTGACGGACGGAATCGGAAACATTATCGAGAGCTACCGGTATGATGCCTGGGGCAGGGTTCTGGGCGTTTATAACGCCTCAGGAAACCAGATAGACGAGTCTGCGTTCGGAAACCGGATTTTGTGGCAAGGTCGGGAATACAGTTTCAAGACGGGACTCTATTATTTTCGCGCGAGATGGTATGACCCCATTACCGGGCGTTTCCTCAGTAACGATCCGATAGGGATCTCGGGCGGACTGAACCAATACGTGTTCTGCGGGAATAACCCGGTGAACTTCAGGGATCCTTTTGGGCTGTGCAAGGACACCATGAGGGAATTATCGTGGTGGGAATTCAATGTAAAAACTCCCGCAAGGAATATTGGGCGGAATGTGTGGAACACTGTAACCGACCCTACAGTTGCAATGGGATTAGCCCTGGTTACGGAAGGGTTCGGCGGTGGGCTTGCGATTTTAAGCAAAGCCAGAACTGCAGAAAGCTTTTTCGAAGGAACAACGTACACGCCGAAGGTGCTGAAACAGATGCAGGGCGGAGCCGGTGAATTTCATTCTTTCCCGGAAAGTGTACGTGCGTTTGAAAGTGCAGGTTCAGTAAAACCAATCACAGGCGCGGATGGCGTAGTAAGGCAGATGCTCGAAATCCCGGGCTCGTATTCAACGTCAGGTGGTATTTGGAATAACGGTGTTTTCCAATTCATCAAAGAGGCCGGAGGTTCAATCAATCACCGTCTTTTTGTCCCAACGCCATGAGGTCGAATATGTGCGAAACTTCAGAATACAGCAGGTTCGTGGTGAGTCGTGGATGCTCGCTCGAGTCTCTTGGGTTATCAGAAATTGCCCTTCCGTATGCTGATGCGCAGCAGGCCGTAAAGCTCGCTATCGGTTGTCACCTCTCGATTTTGGGCGGCGACGTATATTACCGAACAGGGAAAGCCATGGAGCCTGCATATGCGAATTGGCATGTTGATCGGAAGGACGGCGAATCGGACGATATGTATTCAAGACGCTCTGGCGAAGAGAGCGAACGTTATCTGAGTGCACTACCCAAGCCTGTCGGCAAAGAATATCTGATCGTTATTGTCACCGCCTGATTTCGGATCCGTTTTTTCTCTACTCATACCGTTCCGCCTCCGTCAAAAAAATGCTTACGCATTGTTTGCGGACGTCGGCTCCGCTACCGGAGCGCCGCCGGGGGCCTTCCAATAACCGTTCAGTAACCGGTCAGGGACATTGGCAGCGCATCATCTAGAATGCTGACCCCGGACGCGTTCGAGCGTCCAGGTATTCCGCTCCAACGCGTTGACCCTGTAGGAGCTCACGCGCCGGGGGCGCATTCGCCTGGTACGCGCCCGCCTGCGGGAGTCGCGCCGTTGCCCCCTGAGCGGATGAACTTCCGACGTGCCTGGGAATGGCTGGGGTGGACAGCTCAGGGCGCAACCCGTCACGCCTCCCGCTCTCACGCTCGGCGGCGGGCGCTCTCGGTAGCGCGGGCATCCGCCCGCTTAGCCCCCTTGCGCCGGACGCCCCCGGCAAGTTGCTCTCTCCCGTCCATCTTTTAGCCGCCCATGATCCAGGGGGCTGGCGCGTCCGTCAGGCCGCCGTTCGGGCGGCGGCCTTCCAAGGACGGCGACAACCTCTTGCTAAACCTGTTTAGCATTGGCTTTTTTGAAGAGTCGTCGTTCGTCGCCGACGGCTGGCGGCCAGGTTGGACGATGTGTCACCGTGCGGCAAAAGAGAAAATGCGGCTTCGATGGTAAGAGGGGAAAGAAGCCGAATCACGGATCTGAAGCGCTTCAGATCGTGTTTTCGGGGTTCGTGGCCGGAGGCTTGGCCTGCCGACAATGCGCCTCTTCGGCCTCCGGGTTCTGCCATGAGGGGCCAACAGGGACAGGAACATTGTCGAGTTGAAAGTGGCTAATCAATTTGCGCAATAGGTTCTCCTTGTGGAGTAAGTTTCCCATCAGGAGTATCTTGTCTCGATACAGGCACCTGTGTTGGAGCCGTCGCTGATTCCTGAATGACAACCGATGTGATAGCTGGCGCAAGTTCTGGGTCAACCATGTCCATTCGGCCTAATTCAACCCGGCATGATCCTCAGGCGCGCCCAATCCATGAAGTACCCCATAACGGATAATTTCGGCGGTGGTGCGCAAGCCGGTTTTCTCCAGAATATGGCGGCGGTGCGTGGTAATGGTCTGGTGGCTGAGGTTCAGTTTGCGGGCAATTTCGGAAAGCTTCAGGCCCGTCGAAAGTAACTGCATCACCTCAAACTCCCGGGGTGACAGGCGTTCATCCAAAGGTTCATACTCATTACGCTGATAATACAGAACCAGCCTCCCCGCCAGCGGCTCGGCAATATACGGATGCCCGGAACGAACCCGGCGAATCGCGGATCGAAACTCCTCCAGCGAGGACTCCTTCGACACCACGCCCGAGGCACCCGCGCGGATCCCGCGCAGCAACCAGGCCACATCCACTGAACCCGCCATTAGAAGAACCGGGAGCCGCGGACTCTCCTCCTTGATCTGCTTTAACAGTGCAAACCCCTCCAACCCAGGCAATCCGGTGTCCAGCAACATCACATCACACTCATCCGGCCCCATTCGGGCGGGCACTTCAGCCCCCGACCCCGCCTGTCCTATTGCAATCATATCATGAGTCTCCGCAAGACACGCCTGCACCCCATGCCGGAATATCGCCTGACCTTCCGCAATAAAGACCCTGATCGTTTCCGAATTTGACTGTTTTTTAGCTGTCATTTTGCTCCGTATTATCCGCCATCCCGGTTTCAGACACGGCATCCAGTGGACTAAAATTCCAGTGCTTAACCTAGGGGCTTATATACCTTTATTTTTAGGGACATATGACCCTTGCTTTTGGATAAAATTTCGTTAGGTTTTTGCCTCTCATGACGGCTGACCATCTACATATTTTTCTGGAGTGGGGCACCTGCGTCCTGATCGTCGGTGCCCTGGGGCTAAGCTGGCGGCGGAATGCCGTCAGCCAGTCTCATGATACACCGGAAATCCCGGAAGAGGCGATTCTGGAACATGCCAAAACACAGGTAGCCCTGCTCCGGGAAGTGAACCACCGGGTTAAAAACAATTTCAACTCCCTGATCGGCCTACTTCAAATGAAGCGGGACTATGCCCGCACCCCGGAAGAAGCGGGACACCTCAAGGACATGGAAGTCCGGCTCGCCGGATTGGCGGCCGTTCACAATATGCTTTCGCTGAATGAGTGGCGCCCCATCGGCTTGGGGGAATTATGCCGTGTCCTGATTCATAAAACCACGGGGCTCACCGGAATTCCCTGCACAGTAAAAATCCACTCCGAACCCATGGATGTATCGCTTCCTCATTCGCAGAGCCATCACCTGACCCTCATTATCAATGAACTGATCTCCAATACCATCCGCCACAGCCGCTCCCTCAACACCCCCATGGCCATTGAAGTCACCATCACCCATCAGGACAACAGTATCACCCTCCGCTTTTCGGATAACGGCCCGGGCTATCCTGTCGACATTCTTGACGCTCAAGCGAGCCCACACGGCTCGGGACTTCAAATCATCCAGGCCCTCACCACCTCCAGCCTGGGCGGGAGATTGACCCTGACACATGACCATGGCGCCGTGGCCTGCATCACATTTCCCCAAAAGCCCCTCACTGCCGAAATGAGTGCCTCGTGAAATTTCGATGCCCCAGTTCCACACGACTCCTGATTGCAGAGGATGACCCGCTTATCCGGCGCTCCCTCGTTTCAGCGGCCCGGGAGCGGGGATTCCTGATTTCCGGAGAAGCCTCCTCAGGACCCGAAGCCATGGCTCAAACCCTTTCGCTTCGCCCGGACGCCATTCTGATGGATATCGAAATGCCCGGATTCAGTGGCCTTGAAGCGGCGAAGCGCATCCAACTCACCCAGCCGACCCCCATTGTCATTGTCACCGGCCACGACTCGCCGGATCTACCGCGCTCCGTGGCGGAAACAGGCGCGGGCGCCACTATTCTCAAGCCCGCTGACCCCGCCGAGCTGGAATACGCCGTTGTCATCGCCATGGCCCGACATACCGATCTGCTTGAGTTGAAAAAACTGGTCCAGCAAAAGGAGTTGCTCATCCGCGAAGTCTACCACCGGGTCGCGAATCAACTGAGCGCCACCGCCAGCCTCCTCTATCTTCAGGCACAGCGCGAATCGCATCCTGGAGCCAAATCGATTCTTTTCGAAAGCGAACAAAGGATGCGCGCCATGGCCAAGGTGAATTCCCTGCTTCAGGCGGATCAAAATCTCGCCCAAACACCCCTGGCGCCGCACCTGTCAACCATCGCCTCCAGCCTGATCCGTGAACTCCGTCCGGATCTTCTCTATCAGGACTCTTTCCCCGGCGCGCCCCTGATGGTTCAGGCTTCCACTGCCATGACATGCGGATTGTTGGTGCATGAACTGGTCATGAACAGCCTCCTCCACGCCTTTCCCGAGGGGCGGACGGGAATCATTTCCCTCTCCCTCTCGCGGCTTGCTGAAGGCCGGGTTCGCTGCGCTGTGGAGGATGACGGAACCGGCATGCCCGGGAATCACGCCCCCCGGAATCCCATTTCACTCGGCCTGCTGATTGTCTCTGCGCTCTGTGCCGATTTGAAGGGCGTTCTGTTTCACCCTCAAAAATCAAACGGCACAGCCACGGTAATCGAGTTTCCCATTATACATCACAAGGAATCCTCATGAAACACCCCCCATCCGCACCCGTCCTCCAAAGCCCCATCCGCGTCGGGTTTATCGACGACCACACCCTGTTTCGGGAATCGGTGAAAAGCATCCTGAATAGTGAGCCTGACATCGATATCGTGGGGGATTCCGCAGGCCGGGCGGATGGACTGGCTATGATTGTCCGCGATAAACCCGATATCCTCATTCAGGACATCAACCTGGGCTCCATTGATGGCCTGACCCTGATGTCAGAAATCAAAACCCTCGACCCGACCCTGAAATGCCTGATCTTGACCGGCTTAATAGAAGAGCATCACATTCTGCGCGCCATCCGAAGCGGAGCGGACGGGTATCTCCTCAAGGACTGCTCCATGCCCGACCTCATCGAAACCATCCGAAAGCTGGCAAAGGGCCGAATCGTCTGGGATCCCGTATTGATCGCCAGGCTGGCGGGGAAGAATCCGAAACCCGCTGAAGCGCCAGAGCCCAAGGGAATCAAAAGCCTGACCGCTTCGGAATCGAAAATTGCCCATCTCATCGCTGAAGGACTCACCAACCGGGAAATCGGGACACGCCTTCACCTGGCGGAGAAAACCATCCGCAACCGGATCAGCCTCATTATGGACAAACTTCAGGTCACCCGACGGGCCAAAATTGCCACTCTTTATACACTGAACTCGGATCGCCCAGAATGAAGAATTTCCTCTTTCCTGTTTGACATGCTTGGAGGGGATGCCTATTTTATGCGGCTATTCTGAAAAAAGCAGTGGAACGAAGGGATTGGTTTTTATGGCGGTAGATTATACGGCATCCGATTTTCGCAAGGGACTTCGCGTTGAGGTTGATGGAGTTCCCTATGTGATCACCGAGTTCAATTTCGTGAAGCCCGGCAAGGGCGCGGCCATCTATACCTGCCGACTCAAGAGCCTGATCGACGGCAACACCTATGTCCGCAACTTCCGGTCCAATGACACCCTGAAAAAACCGGACCTGGAAGAACGCACCATGCGCTACTCCCACAAGGAAGCCGACCATTTTATTTTCATGGACGAAAATTACGAGCAGTTCACGCTTCTCGACAAAGTCCTGGGCGACAACCAGTACTTCCTGTTCGAAGACTGCGAAGTCCGCGTGCTGTACCATAACGGCCAGGCCGTGGATATCACTCTGCCGACATTCATCGAAAAGGTCATCCTTGAAACCGAGCCCGGCGCCCGCGGCAACACCGCGACCAACACGCTCAAGCCGGCCAAGATCAACGGCGATTTCGAAATCATGGTGCCCTTGTTCATCAACCAGGGCGACACGATCAAGATCGACACCCGGACCGGCGAATATGCGGACCGCGTCTTGAAGAAATAATGCGTTCTCCGCATCTTGAAAGAGCCCGACTTCAGGGCCTGCAGCCCGTTCTCCAACTGCGTAGCCGGATTCTGACCGTTATCCGGACTTGGTTTGCCCAACAGGGATTCATAGAGGTTGAAACCCCTGTGCGGCTCCCGACCCCGGCGTTGGAACTCCACATTGACGCCGAACCCTCAGGCAACGCCTTTCTTCGCACCTCCCCGGAGTTGCATATGAAACGACTGCTGGCGGCGGGCTATGACCGGATTTTCCAGATCGGCCCCTGCTTCCGGAAAGGTGAGAGGGGCGACCGGCATAACCCTGAATACACCATGCTGGAATGGTACCGGGCGAACGCAGACTACCAGGACATCATGAACGATACGGAATCCCTGCTCCGTCAGTTTGAAATCTTCAATCTAAAATCTAATATTCCGCGTCTCACCGTGGAGGAACTCTTTCTGAAACATGCCGGATGGAATCCCGTGGTGGCGTATGATGCGGAGCGATTTGAGCATGACCTGGTTTCTAAAGTGGAGCCGGCACTCCCCCGCGACAAGCCGGTATTTGTGATGGACTACCCCGTTTCCGCCGCCGCTCTGTCGCGTCGAAAGCCCGGCCGCGAGACCGTGGCCGAACGGTTTGAGCTCTACATCAACGGGGTTGAGATCGCCAACGCCTTCAGCGAATTGACCGACCCGGTGGAGCAACGTCTGCGGTTCGAGACCTGGGCACGGGAACGGAAAGTCCTGGGCGCCCCCGTCTATCCCCTGGATGAAGACTTTCTCGCCGCCCTTGAAACCGGTATGCCGCCTTCCGGCGGAATCGCTCTGGGCATTGACCGCCTGGTCATGGTTTTGGCGGATAAAACATCCCTGGATAACGTCATGGCCTTCAGGGAACATTAACCGTCTCACTATTGTCTTCACATGATCTGGGTAGGGAGGCCTCTCCGAGGCCTCCGCGGACGGCTCGGAGAGCC
>JBAXMJ010000069.1:0-13625 GCA_037134355.1 bacterium
CCCTTATCCTTTCCCGGGCACCCCCGGCCGCAATCGTGCCGCCGGTAGTAAAGGCGCTCATTTAAGTATATAACGAACTAGTTGCTTATTTATTTTAAATAACCTTCTTCCTTTTTATGTTCGACTTTTACAGCAGGATTTCCGATAGTTGCCCGCTTTTTCGAGGGGATACTAATGAAAACAGATCAACATAAAATTGAGGGCGGCGTGACAGCGCCTCGCGGCTTCAAGTCAGCCTCTTTGCGTGCGGGCATCAAGGAAAGCCGGAAGCGGGACGACCTGACCCTTTTGGTGTCCGATGGCCCCGCGACGGTCGCCGGCTCCTTTACCAGCAATCGCGTCAAAGCCGCACCCGTCAAACTCTGCGAACGGCGCCTGATCTGGGGCCAGGCCCAGGCTGTTATCATTAATGCCGGGTGCGCGAACGCCTGCACAGGCGATCAGGGTATCCAGGATGCGGAGCGGATGGCCGAAGTGACCGCCGAATTGCTGGGTATCGGGAAAAACCTTGTCTTTGTCTGCTCCACGGGAACCATTGGCATCCCGTTACCCATGAACAAGATCGAAGCTGCCCTGCCCAGTCTTGCCAAGGCCCTCTCCCCGTCCGGTGGCGCCGCCGCCGCAGAAGCCATTCTCACCACCGACCTGGTGAAAAAGGAATCGGCCGTCACCGTAACGATTGACGGTAAAGCCGTGACCGTGGGCGGTATCGCCAAGGGATCGGGCATGATCGCCCCGAACATGGCGACCATGCTCGCCTTTATCACGACCGACGCCGCCGTGGATCAGCGCTCGCTTCAGGGTTGCCTCAGCCACGCCGTGGATCACAGCTTCAACCGGATTGTCGTGGATGGCGACGAAAGCACCAACGACACCGTCCTGCTGCTCGCCAACGGAGCCGCCGGAAACACCATCCTGCAGAACAAGCATCCGGACTGGAAACGATTCTGCCATGCCGTCGAAACGGTTTGCCTCGACCTGGCCCTGAAAATCGTCAAGGACGGCGAAGGCGCCACCAAGTTTGTCACCGTCACCGTCTCCGGGGCAGCAACCCGGCATGATGCGCGGGTCGCGGCCCGCTCCATCGCCAAGTCGCCCCTGGTGAAAACCGCCTGGAACGGCGGGGATCCGAACTGGGGCCGCATTCTGGCCGCCATCGGGTATTCCGGCGCACGGGTTGAGGAAAACCGGGTCGACATCACGTTCGACTCCGTTCTTGCCGTCAAGGATGGCAAGGCCGCAGAAGGCTCCTCGCTCAAGGATCTTGAAGCCGTGTATGCCCGGAAGGAATTCACCGTTTCCGTTAATCTCAACTCAGGCAAAGCCGAACATACGGTCTATACCTGCGACCTGAGCAAAGAGTATGTCGCCATCAATGCGGAGTATATGACCTGATGCAAAAGGCGATCGCCAAAGCCGATGTTCTGATTGAAGCGTTGCCCTACATCCAGGATTTCCGCGGCGCCATCATTGTTGTCAAATTCGGCGGCAGCGCCATGGAAGACCGTCGAACGGTGGAGAACATCCTCACCGATGTCGCCTTCATGGAATGCGTGGGCATGCTACCCGTTCTGGTGCACGGGGGCGGCAAGGCCATCTCCAAGGCCATGACGCAAGCGGGGCTCAAACCGCAATTCGTCCGGGGTTTGCGCGTAACCGACGAGGCCGCCATCCAGGTCGTGGAATCCACCATTAAAAACACGGTTAACGCTGCCCTTCTGGAAATTCTTGCCTCCAAGGGTGCCAAGGCCAAGCGCATTGACGGAAACACCATTTTTGAAGTGGAGAAACGCACCGCCCGCGACGAGGCGACCGGCGAACTCCTGGACTGGGGTTACGTGGGCGAAATCAAGCATGTCCACGCCGCACCCATTCTCGACTGCCTGAAAAACGAGATCATCCCCGTCATCACGCCACTCGGCCGCGGACCGGGCGGGAAACTCTACAACCTGAACGCCGATGACGCCGCCGCCGCCGTCGCCCGTGAACTGCGGGCACGCAAACTTGCTTTTCTTTCGGATGTGCCGGGACTGCTGAGGGATCGCACCGACGAATCCACCCTCCTGTCCACCCTCCACATCCGCGAGGTCGAGGACTTGATTAATACCAAGGTGATTGACGGCGGCATGCTGCCGAAGATCAGAAGTTGTATGGAGGCGTTGGAAGCGGGTGTGAGGAAGATCCACATCATTGATGGCCGGCTGCCGCATTCGCTGCTGCTGGAGATATTCACGGAACAAGGAGTAGGAACGGAGATCATAGAATGACAACAAGCGCAGATATCAAAACCAAATACCAGAGCTACGTAATTCCCACCTATGCCACCCCCAACCTCGTGCTCGTCAAGGGCAAGGGTTCCCGCGTGTGGGACAATGACGGGAAGGTGTACATGGACTTCGTCGGCGGCATTGCCTGCCAGAACGTCGGCCATTGTCATCCCAAGGTGACCGAAGCCATCCAGAGCCAGGCGGCCAAGCTGGTTCACGTCTCCAACCTGTACATGAATGAGCATCACGGCGTTCTGGCCGAGAAACTCTCCACCCTGTCCGGGCTCGGCGGCAAGTGCTTCTTCTGCAACTGCGGCGCCACCGCCAATGAAGCCCTGATCAAGCTCGCCCGCCTCTGGGGCAGTGATGAAGGCAAATACGAAATCATCTCGATGAAGAACTCCTTCCACGGCCGCACCCTCGCCGCCCTGGCCGCCACCGGCCAGACCAAGTATCAGGACGGGTTCGAGCCTATCCCGGAAGGATTCCTCTATGCCGAATTGAACGACCTGGCCTCCGTGAAAAAGGTCCTCAGCGGCCGCACCGCAGCCATCCTGGTCGAAGCGGTTCAGGGCGAAGGCGGCATTATCAAGGCCTCCGATGAGTTCATGAAGGAACTGCGCGCCCTCTGCGACGAGAAGAATATTCTCCTGTTCTGTGACGAAGTTCAGTGCGGCATGGGTCGCACCGGCCATTGGTTCGGCTTCCAGGCTTCCGGAGTCAAGCCGGATGCCTTCTCCATGGCGAAGTCACTGGGAAGCGGGTTCCCCATCGGCGCCATTGTCACCAATCAGAAACTGGCTGATGTCTTCCAGCCCGGCAAACATGCCAGCACCTTCGGGGGCTCACCCCTGGCTTGCGCCGCCGCCCTCGCCACGATCCACGTGATCGAGGACGAGAAGCTGGTGGCCCGCGCCACGGAAGCCGGCAAGATTTTCGCCGACGGGCTTCTGGAATTCGTCGAGGCCTATGAGCACGTCAAGGAAGTCCGTCAACAGGGGCTCATGATCGGCCTGGTGCTTGACCAGCCCGCAAAAGCCCTCTGTCAGACACTTGTCGAAATGGGTCTGCTCTCGATCCCGACCGCCGAAAACATCGTCCGCTTCCTGCCGCCGCTGAACATCAAGGACAGCGATATCAACGAGGCACTGGACATCATTGACGATGCCCTGGCGGATATGCACGGTGTCGAACGGGCCGCAGAAGAGGAATAATATCTGAAATTTCAGATGGAGTGATCATCATGCTCATCACTGAACTCAAGGGCAAAAAAGTCGGCGTTTGCGTATCAGGCGGCCTGGATAGCCGGACCATCACTAAAAAGATGGTCGAGATGGGGGTGAATGTCACCTGCTTCACGGCCGACCTCGGCCAGCCGGACGAAGTGGATATCACCGATATCCGGCGGAAGATGGATCCCTGCGGCGCCCAGACGTTTATCGTGGACCTGAAGCGGGAGATGGCGGAGGCGTGTTTCGACGTCATCAAGGCACAGGCCATGTATGACGGCGGTTACTGGAACTCCACCGGCATCGCCCGTGCTGTCACGGTTCGCGGCCTGATTCCCGCCATGAAGCAGCACGGCTGCACAGTGCTGACCCATGGCGCAACCGGCCGCGGTAATGACCAGATGCGGTTCGAGCGCTATACCAATGTGCTGGCGCCCGACATGAAGGTCTATGCCCCCTGGCGCGATCCATCCCTCCTGAAGGAATTCGCCGGCCGCACCCAGATGGCCGAATACCTCGCCAAGTTCGGGATCGAGGCCGCCATAGGTGGCAAAAAGCGCTACTCCACGGATGCCAATCTCGCCGGCCTTTCACACGAGGCGGAGGATCTGGAAAGCATCGAGACCCCCTGCACCATCGTAGAGACCACCATGGGCGTCTGGCCCCAGAACGCCCCGAACGAGGTCGAGGATGTGGTCATGCAGTTCGAAAATGCACGGTGCGTGGCCATCAACGGCAAAAAGGTGACCCCGCTCCAGGCCATGGTTGAAGCGAACAATATCGCCGGCCGGAATGGCGTAGGAATGAAAAACGCTCTCGAGAACCGCATCATTGGCACCAAGAGCCGCGGCGTCTACGAGGCTCCTGGCATGGAGCTGCTCGGCACCGCCGTCCGCCAGTTGTATCAGGCGGTCATGGATCGCCGGGCCACCCTGTTGTTTCAGCACCTTTCGAAATTGGTGGCCGATCAGATTTATGACGGACGCTACTTTGACCCCGTTACCCGTGCCGCCATGGCCGCCATCGATGTCATGGCCGCACCAGCCACCGGAACCGTTACACTGGGTCTCTACAAAGGCAACCTGTTCTTCATGAGCATGACCGGTTGTGCTGGCTCGCTCTATAACGAGGCCGACTCCTCCATGGAAGCCAGTGCCGGCTTAAACCCGGTCAGCTCCCAGGGCTTTGCCGAAATCCAGAGCGTTGAAGCCCTCTCCCTGGCCAAGGCGGGACAAATCAAGGCGTGAAGAGGAGGGGCAGGGGGCAGGGGGAAAGGGTTCAGGGTTCAGGGTTCAGGGAGTGCCTGATCCTCACGAGTCCTTGAACCTGTCATCAGTTCTTTCCATCCTGAACCCTGAACCCAGACCCCTGACCCCTGTAGCCTTAAGCATCGCTGGCTCCGACAGCGGCGGGGGCGCGGGGATTCAGGCTGATCTGAAAACGTTCACGGCCATGGGCGTTTTTGGAACCTCGGCCATTACCTGCATCACCGCACAGAATCCTGATGCGGTGACCGGCATTGAAGCGGTGTCGCCCAAACTCATCGTCGCCCAGATCAAGGCCGTCACCCGGGGATTCCCCGTGGCGGCCACGAAAACCGGCATGCTGTTCTCAACCGCCGTCATTCAGGCCGTCGCCAAAACGCTCAGGAACACCGAATGCGGCCCCCTGGTCGTGGATCCGGTTATGGTTTCAACCTCCGGCCGCCGCCTGCTTCGTCAGGATGCTATGAAGTCACTATTTCGCGAAATACTCCCCCTCGCCACGGTGATGACGCCGAACCTGAACGAAGCCGAAATTCTGGCTGGCTGCCGAATCCGGTCGTTGAAGGAACTCCAAACCGCCTGCCGGGTCATTGCCGCGCGGTTCGGTGTCGCCTGCGTTGCCAAGGGTGGCCATCTGGCAGGTGCCCAGGTGGTGGATGTGCTCTGTACGGGCGATGATGACCTCACCCTTTATACGGCGCCCCGGGTCAAAATCCGAAGCACCCACGGTACAGGGTGCACCTTTTCAGCCGCCTTGACCGCCGCCCTCGCCTTAGGCGAACCCCTGCACGAGGCGGTCGCCATAGCCAAACACTTTGTAACCAACGCCCTCCAAAATGCACGCCCCGCCGGGACTCATTGGCCATTGGCCTTTATCGCCGAATGACACTTGCTTAAGACAAGCGTTCGAGGGTTCAGACGCTGGTGTACCGGCTTTAGCCGGCCTTCGCTATGCCGCCTGAAGGCGGCACACCAACCGTCGCCCATCCCAAACAGCCCTTAAGCAAGCGCCATTCCATTCTATAGCTTGCCAGAATAGCTATATTTAGTATTATCATACTAAATGCAGCACTTACCTCGCCGCCCGCTGGCCGGACTGGCCATCGCTTTTATTACCGGGACAGGACTGGGTCTGACCGCATCGATCCCGCCCCTGCCCTTGTTGCTCTACTCGGGTATAAGCCTGACCCTTGCCGTCGCCAGCACCCTGCAAACCCGCTGGCAGGGAATCTTCTTCACCACGCTCACTCATGTCTGCCTTCTCGCCACCGTACTGGGACTGGGCTGGGCCAATGCCGCCCCGGATCCCGATGCCCGAAATCATGCCATCCCCGCACTTATCACTCTCCCGACGGGTGCCAGCCTGACCGGCATCATTACGGACGAACCGGTCTGCGTCTCCAGGAAGAACGAAAAAGCCACCTGGAAATTTCCGATGGCCGTCGAACAGGTGCGCGCAGGATGGAGCAATGAATGGCAACAGGCGGGGGGCACAGTCCGTTTTCGCCTCTTCGCGACCGCCTCAGATCGCATCCCCTCCTATGGCGAGCGCTGGTCGTTCCGGGGCTATCTGGCCCAGGTCACCTACAAGCAGGGGTTATTTGCAGGAAAGCCAGGCGCCCTCTTCTTTTCCGGCAAAGCGAATAAAGGACGTTTCAGCGGCTATGAAGAAGGGAACCCCCTTGTCGCAAAATGCCTGAAGGGTCGCGCATGGGCTGCGAAATTGCTGGAACGCGGGATAACCGACTGCCCACAGCAGCTTATTATCCTGAATTCCATACTGCTCGGCTACTATAGCCAGATTCCCCGCGATCTTTATCAAGCCTTCGCGAACACGGGAACGCTTCATGTCTTCGCGATTAGCGGATCTCATGTCGTCATCTTCGCCGGTGCCGTCATCTTCATTCTCGCCGCCGCAGGACTTTCCCGGATGTGGTGGATTCTGTTCCTGGGCCCCTTGCTCGTGCTTTACATCGCGATGACCGGACTCCAGCCCAGTGCCATCCGGGCCGGCATCATGGGAGTCATCTATTGGAGCGCCCCGCTGATCGGACGCAAATCTGACATCTTCACTACCCTGGCGGCCTCCGCCATTCTGATTCTGGGCTTTGACCCGGGCGACCTCCTGAATATAGGATTCATCCTCTCCTATGTTGCCGTGCTGGGTCTGGTACTCTTCTGCCCCGTATTCATGGCCCCGCTCCACCGTTGTTTCCAGCACGACCCCCTGAAACTCGAACCCGATCCACCCTGGCAGGAAAATCTCCGAGCCGTGTGGCTGATGTTCGCCGATATGTTTTCGGTTTCACTCGCCGCCTGGCTGGTCACAGCCCCACTCACTGTCCTCTTCTTCGGAAACTTCTCCCTCATCGGCCTGCCCGCCAACCTGCTGGTGGTTCCCCTCTCCTCCCTCGTCATCATCACCGGGGTCTTGTCCCTGACGCTCGGCTCCTGCTTCCTCTTCCTCGCCGACCTTTTCAACCACGCCAACCTCGCCCTCATTATCCTTATGACCGAATCCACCCGCTGGTTCGCCGCCATCCCCCACGGCTATCTGAAAGTGGATGTCCCGCCCCTGTGGATGATTCTGGCTTTCTACGCTGGACTGCTGATCGCCCGGTTCGCGGTCTGGGTGTATTCAAAGGAAATGTCTGCCATTCCCATTGAAGGACAAGAATGATCACAACAGAGAGTTGACGAGGTGTATCCTTATGGCTACTATTATGAACAGATTTGAAATTCGAAAGACAGAGTTATTCGCACGGTGGATAGATGAGATGCGCAATATTCGGGCACGCGCTCGCGTCCAAGTTAGAATAGAGCGCCTTGCGGAAGGAAACGCAGGCGATGTCAAACCAGTTGGCGAAGGAGTTTCGGAATTACGGATCCATTACGGGCCCGTGTATCGGGTATACTTTATACGACAGGGCGAGAATGTGATTATTCTTTTGGGTGGTGGTGACAAAAGGACACAATCGACTGATATCAAAACTGCGCTGCATCTAGCACGGAACCTATAGGAGACAATATGAGCAAAACAAAAACCAGCCGCTATGACGTCGCCGAGCACCTTCGCACTCCCGAGGAAATGGCCGCCTATCTTGAAGTCAGTTTAGAAGAAGCCCATGGTGATGCCACAGTGATCGCCAAGGCACTTGGTGATATTGCCCGAGCCAAAGGCATGACTCAGGTGGCGAGAGATACCGGCCTGTCACGCGAGAGCCTGTATAAGGCATTGTCTGGCGACCGCAGTCCGGGCTTCGATACGGTACTCAAAGTAATGGGTGCGCTGGGGCTGGAGTTTCACACTCAACCCGCCCATGCATAACGATCTTCCGAAGATGGACCGGTATTAGTCGCCGCCGAATTCCAACAATCCCCAAAAGGGACACATTAGTAATCAACAATCTATTTTAACTATCTTCCTGTCCCTGGCGGCCCTGGCGGCCTTCCTGAATCAGTCGAAAATAGCCATTCCATTTATGTCTAATGTTTTGTACACTTATTGCATGAAAACACTGGGTGAGCTTTTAAACTCTGAAGGGAAAACTGAAATCCTCAGGGTATTGGTACATCAGCCGGGACCCGTTGGGTTGCGACAGGCAGCCCGGCTCGCCGGGATCCACCCGCACTCGGCTGAGGTCGCCCTCTCGGCATTGGTACGCACGGGTCTGGTCAAACATCGCCGATCCCCCCATCGAGCCCGTTATGAACTGGTTAGAAATCATGAGGATGCCGCCGTGCTGGAGGCCGTCTTCCTCGCCGCAACAAACGGTTTTATCGCCGCTCAGCGAAGGACTCTTGATGAGCGGGCCAGACAACTTTTGCCCTTTATCAAGGAGGCCACCACCCTGATCGCCCGGGCACGGGAGAGCCATCATGTCGCTTGAACAGTTATTCAAGGCTGCCGTGCGGGAATTACGGGAACGCCGCGTTCTCTTCGCCGTGGCCGGGGGACTCGCCGCTGACTTATACCGGAGCGCACCGCGACTGACGATGGATGTCGATCTTGTCATTCTGACCGTGGGAAGTGGAACGGAAACCGCCATTTCCGTAATCGAGGCGCTCGGACTCCATGCGGGTATAGCACGCGCCGCAGACTTGGCGGGAGGCCCCCTCTTTGCCATCCGCCGCCGTAACACCGAACCTCGCATGATCGTCGGGCGATCGACCGACACAGCCTCGTCGGAAGGGGTAGACATCCTCCTGCCATCCATCCCCTGGGCCAGGTCTGCGGTGGAGCGGGGACAAAGCAATCAGGTAGATTTCGGCTTCGGCCCAGTACCCTCTCTTACGCTGGAAGACATCATCCTGGCCAAACTCTATTGTCTCATGGCAACTCCCTTGCGAGCCAAAGACCTGGACGACCTCCAATCCATCTTTTCATCACATCCCGACTTAGACCTCCCGTATCTGGCAGGGCAAATGCAACGGATTAAGATCGCGATTCCCAAGGCGGCAAAGGCGTTTCTCCCGAAACTCATTCTTCAGCTTTCCCGTGATGCCATGAAAATATCGAAAGGCCTTCTGTGCTAGCTTGAAAAAGTTTGCTACCCGCATGCCAACACCGATTCATATTGTCCTCGTTCACCCTGAAATCCCCCACAACACCGGGGCGATCGGGCGTGTTTGCGTGGGTCTCGACTGCCCCCTGCACCTGATCAAACCCCTCGGCTTCCGCCTCACGGAATCACACCTCCGGCACTCGGGACTGGACTATTGGGAGCATCTGCGCCTGACGGTTCATGACTCATGGGAGCAGTTTCTGGAGACCGTGCATCCGCCCCGACTTTTCTTTCTGAGCACTCGCGGCGAAGCCTCTCTTTATAACTGCACATTCCAGCCGGACGATGCGCTGGTCTTCGGCAGTGAGGGAAGTGGTCTGCCAAAAGACTTCTATGCCCGCTACACCAACCACCTCTTCCAGATCCCGATGCCGGGCGAAAACGCACGCAGCATCAACCTCGCCAACGCAGTATCAATCACCGCGTATGAGGCCTTCCGGCAACTTCACGCCTCCTGATAATTTGTGACCCCGCAAAGATTCAAATCGGATCGAGCCTACTGGTGGAATCCGATGACTGGTCGTGGCGGATCTGGCGGGGTCATAAGCTCATTTAGCACCGTGAATACAGTTCGAAACTGCTGGTCGAACTTCTTTTCAAGTTCAGCGATCTTGCGTCCCAGAGCGGCGTTCGTCTCAAGCATTCGGCGAAACTCAACAAACGTACGCATGATGGCAATGTTAACCGCGATGGCTCGGTCACTCTTTAGAAGGCCGGAGAGCATAGCCACACCCTGTTCTGTGAAGGCCATAGGCGCATAGCGTAACCCCATGCGGTCTGAAATGGAGGTCACGTTTTGTGACCTCCATTTTTCAAACTCCTGTCGATCCAAAACAAACATGAAATCCGCAGGGAATCGTTTATGGTTTCTCTTTACAGCCTGCTTAAGGGTTTTTGTCTCGACGCCATAGAGCGTGGCGAGATCGCGATCAAGTATCACCTTTTGCTCTCGAATCAGGAAGATAGCATTGCGGATCCGGTCTTCTGGAATTGCGACAGCACTACTTTTTCTCGTTCTCATTCTCTTATCATGTCAGCATTGAGCCTCATCCGCAATAACTATATTGTACTAACTAACCATTAATAGAATGAGAGCTGAACTAGTCGTTCTAACAGCTTGCTGAACCAGTTTGGCGGCGGCTACTACAGGGTGGGAGCCTTTAGAATGGCGCGGCGCTTGGGCTTGCTTTTCGCCACAAGCGGAGCGGTGAGTTGCTCGTACTGGGCGAACAGGAACTCCACCCGATGTCGGTCGCTGGGAAACGCTTCGGCCCGGTAACACCGATCCACGGCGCGATCCAGTTCCGCGTGAGCCTTAACCAGTTTCGGCGGCATCGCCACGGGATCGTACAAGTCGGCCAGCGTTGAACTCGGGAATTCCTTCCGGACATCTAGAACTTTCTGCGCCGCCGATTCCACCACCGTCTTCTGCTTCTCCGTCACCGCCTGCGGCCAGGGGAAGTTGTTGTAGACGATGTCCTTGGAGTAACGGTATCGAGATTCCAGCCGCCCACAGACCTGCCTGACCCAAGCCATATGCATTTCAGACGATATTACGCCAAAATGGTAGGCCGTTGTATTGGGAATGAAAAAACAGGCATTACTCACAATCCACGAGGGGGCGTAATACGCAAAAGGTATATACTTGCGGCTTTCTGATGTGTGAGCTGGGATTGCAATGAAATTGGATTCTGGCTGAGCTATCTGCCGGAACAACGTTGGAAAGTTTGCGTATGCTCGTGTTGTAGAGGCTTTACTTTTCAGCCTGAATTGTTTGACTGATTCAACTCTCTTTACAACTTGAGGACAATGTCTGAGTTCTGCTGGCTCGATGCCCACTAACCATAGGCACCAGCGGCTTGTGCCATCCAGTAATTCCTGAGCTCCGATGTAGGGTCGTATGAGTTTTTCTGATTGAGGCTCCTCTTGGATGAGAATTTGCTTCTCTTCGTCATCAAGAATTAGGAACCCTCCGTCGGTTGGTTTGTTGCCATAACTCATTACCGGAACGTCTGAGACGGGAAGATTTCGATTTGATAAAACCATGTCATTCCCTTCGATAAGATAAGGGCTGATGTTTCTGACCACTTGAAGGGTTGGATTCTCCGGGTCGGCATCATAATCGAAGATTTTTTTGTTCAGTATATCGAATGGTCCAAATCCAATAATTACGACATGAACATGGGCTTTCCCGCGCGCCTCACTTTCCCACTTAAATGGTCGGTGAGCAAAATGGATTTTAACGTGGTATCGGAAGAAGAGTTCGCTCCATAAAAGACCGACTTGCTCACCTTGGATAATTGAATTCGTTGACACGAATGCGGCTGAAATGGGTCTATTTGCTAAGTAGTCTGCCGCTTTGATATACCAGTTAGAGACGTAGTCAAGAACTCCGCACGCCTGGATATTGGCAAGAACAGCCATTTGGTCAGCTTTTTGCTCGGGTGTTTGCAGGTGGTGTCCTATGAACGGCGGATTGCCGAGGATGTAGCTGCATTTCTCCGGCGGAATGACGTCCTTCCAATCCAGTCGCAGGGCATTGCCGCAGACGATGTGCGGGGTGGCGCGGAGGGGGAGACGGACGTAGTATTGTCCGAAGGCTTCGCTCAAAGCCTGGTTCATCTGGTGATCAAGAAGCCAAAGCGCGACCTCGGCGATGCGGACCGGCCACTCGCTGATTTCAATGCCATACATCTGATCCACATCGAGCCGGGAGAGGTGCTGGATATCAGTGACCTGCTGGCCGCCGTGAATCGTCTTCAAAACCTCAATTTCAAGGAGCCGCAGTTCGCGGTAGGTGATGACCAGGAAGTTGCCGCACCCGCACGCCGGGTCAAAGAACCGGAGCCCGGCCAGTTTCTTATGGAAGTCCTCCAGCCGCGCCTTACGGCGACTCGACTTGTCGGCCTGAATTTGAGCGAATTCGGCCTTTAGGTCGTCGAGGAACAGCGACCGGATCACCTTCATGATATCCCGCTCACTGGTATAATGGCCGCCGGATTGGCGCCGTTCCTTGGGATCCATCACCGATTGAAAAAGGGAGCCGAAAACAGCGGGAGAGATTTTGCTCCAGTTGAAGGCGCAACAGGCAAGCAGGGCATTGCGCATGTCGCGGTTGAATTGAGCAAAGGGCAGACGTTCCTGGAACAGCCCTCCATTCACATACGGGAACAAGGCGAGATCTTCGTCGAGGTTCTTTTGTCGTTTCTGGGAAGGGGTATCAAGGACCTCGAAAATCTGAGCGAGTTGGATGCCGAGATCAATGCCATCCTCACGGGTGTTCGCCTTGATGTAGTTCTGGAAAATATGGGGTTCGTCAAAGATACCGGTGTCGTCGGCAAAGAGACAGAAGAGAATACGGACAAGGAACCGTTCCAGGTCATGGCCGGCATAGCCGCCCGCCTTGAGGGTGTCGTGCAGATTCGCCATCATCTCCGCTGCCTTGAAGTTGGCGGGATCTTCCGGGTCAAGCCGGACGGTCTTTTCACCCTTGATGAAGGCGAATTCACGGATGTGCTTGTGGAGATCCGCGAGGGGGAACTCGATGGTGCGCACCTGCCACTGTCCAAATGAGGGAAGCCCCTCGGGGTCATCGGGTTCCAGATCGTGGAGAACGATGCGGGCGAAGTCGGACAGGATCACATAGCGGGGTATTTCGTTGGTGCGGCCATCGCGGGCGAGATCCTGGATGTAGCAGAAGGCTTGGGACTCCGCCTTGCCGAGGTTTTGCCCGAGGGATTTGTGCTCCCCCAGCAGAACCCCGCGCCAGAAGAGGTCGATGAAGTTGTATTGTCCCTTGAGATTGCGAACGGGCTCCTCAAAAGAGGCGACCGTGCGGCGTTGAAGACCGAACACATCAAAGAATTCATCCCAAAAGGTTTTAGCCTCCGCCCGTTCGCTGGTCTCCCCTGCCCACTGGCGGGTGAATTTAATGGCGCGATCCCGGACTTCGTTCCATGAAAGTGACATATGGCGGAGTGTATAGGAGAGACGGCGGGCGGGAAAGTCTGAAGTCAGGGAAACTCGAAAAAACGAATCTGAAACGTTTCAGATGGCTAGAATGGTGTCACAGGAATGCGCCCAGCAGGGGCCAAGAATGCCATTGGTGACGGCCGCCCGGGAATTGTAATCCCGAGCGAATGCGACCGACAGGCCCGGACAAGAGGAGAACAGGGACAGAGGAGAACAGGGACAGGAATTATGGTAAGTCGGCCGTTATGTTAAGTTCATGGGAGATCCTTAATACAGGCACATTGGACGCAAGCGATTGACTTAACATAACGGGACGCTACGCGAGAG
>JBAXMJ010000070.1:0-13603 GCA_037134355.1 bacterium
GAGTCAATACGATTCGGATCCGGGAGCAACCCCGCCCCGCGTCCCCGCCCCGCCGCCGTCGGATAAGGACAGCCCAGGTTCCAATTCACCTCCGCATGACCCGCCGCGCTCAATTCCCGCAAAGCCGCTGAAAAGGTTTGCGGATGATTCGTCAGCACCTGCGGAATCGTGCGCAAAGCACGATTGTTTTCAGCCGCCACCTGCTTTAATTCACCCGTTCGCAACGGATGCCCCTGCCGGAGCTGAAAAAACGGAGCCACAGCGGAATCGAAGCCACCAAAGCAGCGGGCATGCGCATCCCGGTAAACAGCATCTGTAACACCACGAATCGGCGCCAGAATCAGAGTCTCTATGGGTGATGCCGGGTTCATCGTAATCAGCAAAGGAACCTAGGCCGCTTTAGTGCGAAGCCGTGGGTCTTTTCGTAACCGGACACTCTTGGGCGTTACCTCAACAAGCTCATCCTCGTTGATATAGGCAATACAATCTTCCAAGCTCATGAGGGTTGGCGGCGTGAGAATGATGTTCTCATCCGAACCCGCCGCACGCATATTGGTGAGCTGTTTTCCCTTCGCCGGATTGACGACCAGATCATTATCCCGGCAATGTTCGCCGACAATCTGCCCTTTTTGAACCCGGATTCCGGGGCCCATGAACATCTTGCCGCGCTTTTGAAGATTGAACAGGGCAAAGGAAACGGTGGAACAGGTATCCATGGAGATCAAGACCCCGTTTCTCCGCTTCCTCATTTCCCCGGCATACGGTCCATATTCCAGGAAGATATAGGTCAACACCCCCATCCCCTTGGTATCCGACATAAATTCAGATTTGAACCCGAGCAGGCCCCGTGTGGGAATCCGGTACTTGAGCCGGGACATGCCGGTGCCCTTCTCCATCTCCTGCATGATCCCCTTGCGCGCCCCGAGTTTCTCAATCACCGTGCCCATGTATTGCTCAGCCACATCGATGGTCAGTTCTTCATAGGGCTCAAGCGTCTTGCCGTCTTCATTCCGGTAAATGACTTGGGGACAACTAACCTGGAATTCATATCCTTCCCGACGCATCTTCTCGATCAGGATGGACAAGTGAAGCTCGCCACGACCGGAAACCTTATGCCCGGATCCATCCGCCAGCGTTTCGATCTCAAGCGCCACATCATACAAGGCTTCCCGCTTCAGCCGGTCGGCCACATGAATCGACGTCACAAACGTCCCCTCGGTCCCGGCAAATGGTGAATTATTAGGAATGAAATTCATGGACAACGTGGGCGGGTCGACCGGAATCGACGCAACCGGACTGGGACACTCGGGATCGGTATACGTATCGCCAATGGCGACCGTATCCAGCCCGGCCACGGCAACGACCTCGCCCAATCCCGCCTCCTCAGTCTCAACCTTCTGATTGCAATTAAAACGGTACAGTTTGGTAATCCGTGTGGGAGCCAGCTTGCCGCTCATATTGGCAACCACCACGGGCATACCAACCTTGATCGAGCCCGACGTAATCTTACCGATACCGAGCCGCCCCATGAACGGCGAATGGTCAATGGAACTGACCTGAAGCTGAAGGGGCGCATTGGAATCACCGCCCGGCATGGGAATGTACTTGATGATCGCATCCAGAATGGGCCGCATATCGGTTCCCTGCTTGTGGGCGTCTGCGGATGCAAACCCGCCTATTGCCGACGCGTAGAGCGTATGGAAATCGAGAGCCGCATCATGGGCATTTAACTTCACAAACAGGTCGAACACCTGATTAACCACCCAATCAATCCGCGCCGCTGGTTTATCGATCTTATTCACCACCACAATGACGGGGATATTGCGCGCCAATACCTTCTTCAAAACAAAATAAGTCTGGGGCATGGGCCCCTCCTGCGCATCCACCAGCAGCAACGCGCCGTCTGCCATATGCAGCACCCGCTCTACCTGTCCGCCAAAATCGGCATGCCCGGGCGTATCAATGATATTAATGGTATGGTCGCCGTACAGGAATGATCCGTTTTTTGAGGCTATCGTGATCCCCCGCTCGCGCTCGAGATCCATGGAGTCCATCAGTCGCTCGGCAACCGCTTGGTTGTCGCGGAACATTCCGCTCTGCTTGAACAGTTTATCCACAAGGGTGGTCTTGCCATGGTCAACGTGGGCCACAATGGCAACATTCCGAATCAGGTCAGCACGATGCATAATTACTTTCAGGGGGACTCCAGCGGAGACTTACGGGGACTCACCGGCAGGCAAATACCTTATACTATGCTGTGGCGAATGTCAATTCGCTACTCAACCCATTCGCTACTCAACCCATGGGTATCTCGCTCTACCGCTCCTGGGAGGCGGCATCTTTCATGGACCACATACGGCGGACCATGGGATCGCCCGGGAGACCACTCTTGAGGATTTCACTTCGGATCTCAATCTGGCGGGAGGCATTGGCCATGGTATATTCGCTGTTAAGCCGCATCAGGTCAGTGCGCAATCGTTTAAGTTCCGCGACAATCCAATCCTCCGGCTTCTGACTCTTCAAGGTCACAGTGCCGGGCGTGGTCGTTAGTCGGGCCACAATGCCCCCGGCAATCAGCGCCTGACGCCCGGTGCCTGATTCAACCCGCTCCGCCATATCCTTCACGATCCCATCGCGCCGGGTCAGAATGGCGTCCAGACGCTTCATCTGCGCCCCCACCTTTCCACCCGCCAACCACTGGTTGTCCGGCTGGTTCAGGAATCGCTTAAGAGTCTCAATCTTCTGAAGGGCTTCCCGGGCCTGCGTCAGAAGTGAAACAAACGGCAAATCCGACAGCATCGACTGGTCGGCCTGCTCCGGCATGGCGCTCAGGTGCGTGTAAAACTCCTCCACCCCCAACACCCGGTCATACTCTCCCGCCGCGTCCCGTCGGCTGCGCTTGGGCAAGGGAAGCGATAACGAATCGCAGGACAACACCTTTTCCATGATCAGAGGATCCTGAAGCGCACGAATCACCTCGGACTCGCCGTCCCGTCCGATCCGCTTCTCGATCTCGCTGAACAAGAACGACATCTGGCCGACCTTACTTCTCAGGTTCAGGAAAACCCTGTCAAGATTCAACCGGGCCTGTGATACGCGTAAATCGATCGAGCAGGCATCCACCGGGGGTAGCATCAACTCCATCCCCATGGCCTTAGAAAACTCCATTTCCCGGGCCAATTGGGCGGCCTCATTCAACTTGGTAAAACTTTTCCACAACGCTTGAATGGGTTCAAACAGAACTTCCGCCCGCCGCTTCAAGGCCCCTTCCGAACTTTTCTTGGCTTTCCCAACTGCCGTGACAATCTCAAGATACGGAGGATAGGTTTCCTTCAGGCGATTCAACGCTTTCTCGAGCCCGCTCCCCTCGTCCAGAAGAATTTCCTGCCGTCGTTGCATGGAATCCAAATCCGACTTCAACCTGACCAGGCTGGCGGGCGTGTCGGCACTCACAACGGCCAGGGCCTTTTTCACCGCCGCGTTATCCTCCGCAAGCTCATCATAGCCGACATCCTCGCGAACAATCGAAGATTCCGCATGCAACAGCGAATCCAACATCAGTTTGGCGCGCAGTGCATTTTCCTTTTCCAGCGGAGCCTTGTCGTTCCATTCCCAGGCCTCCTTCCGGGCAGCCTGCAACATGCCCAGATCGCGCGAAGCCTGCGTCCATTTCCCCTGCGTTAGGGAACGCTGCGCTTCTGTCCAAAGCCCGACCGTTGTCTCCCAGATTCCCAATAACCGTCGCAAATCTTCGATCGCCACCTGGCAGGATGCGGAATGACGGGCATTGACGGCCTTCTCCAACTCAGCCGAAGCCGTCGTAAACTGCTGCTCGGCGGCCAGGCGGCGGGCCTTGCGGACAAACGCCTCGGCAGGCGACCTCAGGTGCTGATAGGTCCAGAACAGCGCCATCGCCGCCACAAAGGTAGCCCCCAGGATTCCCATCCGGAGCATCGCCTGCTTGTTGGAACGTTTGACGGCCCCGTCATGAAATTCCATCTCAAGATGTGAAATGGCAACCCGGTCACCATCCTTGAGCAGGCGCTCCTTGTCATCCCGAAGCGCCAACCCGTTCACAGACGTCCCGTTCTTGCTGCCCAGATCCCGGATCCAGCAACTATTGTCCTCCTTGATGGTGATCTCGGCATGTTTACGGGAGACCAGCATGTCAAGGAACACCAGGGAGGAAGAAGGGTCAGACCCGATGATAAAAGAAGGCGGATTCAGGGGTTTCTTCTGTCCCCGTGTCTTACCTGTCAGCACCATCAGTTCGGAAACCGCCTTGCCACCCTCGGTCTTGTCAGCCTCCACACACAGGGTGCAGTTTCCGATGCCAATCTTGTCGCCCAGGCTCAGTTTGCGCTTTTCAAT
Organism: bacterium; assembly: GCA_037134355.1. Classification (GTDB taxonomy): domain Bacteria; phylum Verrucomicrobiota; class Kiritimatiellia; order CAIKKV01; family CAITUY01; genus JAABPW01. Next base: position 4,372 of record JBAXMJ010000070.1, read on the forward strand.
TTTCTTGCCCTGAAAAAAGGTCCCGTTCGTGCTCTCAAGATCCTTAAGCCATACCGTCCGCCCCTTGAGAAACACACAGGCGTGGCGGGAACTGGCTACAGTATCCTCCTTGGGAACCGGCCAGGTACAGGTGTGACTACGCCCGATGGTGAGTTCACCTGAAATGTCCTCGGACTTGATTTCCTGAACAATCCTACCGTTGTGTTCCAATCGAATGAGCATAGTCGTTACAACTCCACTTTCCATTTTCGCACGGTGTAGTAGCGCTGGTCCTCTGGATTTGAGAAAATCCCCTTTGAAAATTCCGCAATTTTTCGAGCCTTTCCGAGGCTTCCCTGCATGATCGCCGCATCGAACGCGAGTTGCTGGCTATTGAACCACAGCGATTCCCGCTCGCGTAACCGGGTTAGCATCCCAACCGCCTCGGTTTCTACTTCCGGGTTCCCTGCGCCCACCACCTTTGTCAGCAGGCCAGCTAGAAGTGACTCGGTTTGAATCCAGGTCGCCGGTGCCATCCGGTCAAGTTCCTGACGAACCTGGCGCAAAACGTCAGCTTCCACCATTTTCGGCAATTCAGAAGTCGGCTCCCAGTAGGCCCTCAGGAAATCCAGGGAAGGCCTGAAAAACTGAGCCGACAGAATCCGCTCCGCGCGGGCGCGCTCCGTGGCAGGTGCTTCGGCCCGGATGGCAATACGCCGGATTCCATGACGGATCACAGTGGCCACTCCGAACCAGGTTCCATCTCCGTCGCGCTGATAGGTCATCCGGGTTCCCGGAATCCCATTTTCCTTACCCTGGAAAATAGCAACAGGCGAGGGCCGATCAAAATTCCAACGCCCCCCGCTTGCCGTCATCTGCTGGATCCAGTCCTCAACAAAGGCGGTGCGGCTCATCCCTGCAAATTTCTTGTCTTGTTCTTCCTGAAGATAAACCCTTAGCGGAATATCCCGGTCGCGCCCGATACGAGACTCCATGACGACCCCGCCCGCGATGGAACGCTTCTTGAATCCCGGGGTGGCCGGAAAACAGAGATCATATCCCCCGTCCTTCAGCCCGCCGCTGGGTGCGGCTTCATAGCCATCCAGATAGTCACCCGCCTCGTTTTTCGGCCATTCGAATTCCTTTTCCGGCGGCGGTGTTCTGGGCCTGAAAATAATCACCAGCAGAAGCAACGGAATGATCACAGCCAGTCCCAGCATCAGGCGGGTTTTGACTTTTTTCTGCTCGGCAACCTTGAGAAATTCAATTTCCTCCGGCGCGGCGGCACGGGTCTGCATGGCGCGGGTTTCGCCCTCAGCCCCGACTTCGGTCGTCCAGTCAGGTCGCGACATCGGCTCAGCTTCGGCACCGCCGGAAGGCATCGCCCGAGTCCGGTCATCGGCCACCGGTGCAGCCGCCCGGGTCGGCACGCCCTTCCCGGTCGCCGCCTCGTGAATCGCCCCAACAGGCATCGGCGCGGAAAGGGGTCGTGTGGCCGCATAAGTGGCCTTGCCCGCCATGGTTCCACGGGTTTCCGGCGCTGCTGCGGTGGCGGGCGCGGCTTGTAACTCCACACCGGCGTGAAACACCAGTACGGTTGCCTTCCCGATTCCGATCCGCTGTCCCGGCACCAAGGTAAAGGGCGCGGTGATATCGGCCTCATCCACACGAGTACCAAACCGGCTCAGATTCTCAAGCACGGCGGTATCGCCGGTGACTGTGATCTTCGCGTGCTGCCCAGAAATATCCGGGGATCCCAGCCGCACCCCGGCCGAACTCGACCGGCCAAGAATATTTTCCCCGGGCTTCAGCACATACACAGCCGCCTTCGGCTCGCCTTTTTCCATGGTCAGACTCAGCGACATACTCATCCTCCACCACTCTGAAAATACTTACCCACTCCCGAATCCATCGCCCGGAGAATAATCGGAGTCACAATGATAATAAATACCGCAGGCAGGATGAACAAGGCCGTGGGAATCAACATCAGGGAGGGCGCCCGTGCCGCCTGGCGCTCCGCGCGGTGGAAACGGGCGCGCCGAATTTCCTCTGCCTGAATTTTCAGGGTGGCCGCAATACTGGCACCCATCTCACTGCTCTGAACCACCGACGTCACCAGCGACCGGAATTCATCAAGCTGGATACGGTCGGCCATCGCCTTGAGGGCTTCGATCCGGGATTTACCCAGTTCCACCTGGCGCAGGGTAACGCCGAACTCGTCCCGTAGCGGCCCATGCGGCCCATCATTCACGAGATTACGCACCGCCGCACCGAAATCCTGCCCCGCCTCCATCGCCACCGTGATCAGATCGATGGCGTAGGGCATGCTCTTGGACATTTTATTTTTGCGCTCCATAGCCTTGCGGCCGACCCAGGCTACCGGATAGTACCAGGCCGTCAACCCGAACAGAATGCCCCCCAGAAAGGCATACGCCCAGTTCATGCTTAACATAAAGATCATGAGGCAGGTAACGGCCGCCAGTACGGCACCAGCAAATCCCTGCATCCCGCGAACATCTGCCGACTCCAAAGGAAGCGCCCCGGCGATCAGATCATTCCTCAGTTGTCGCGTCTGCACCGGAAACGTATGATCCGCCCACGGCCCCGTCATTTTGCCCAGCGTACCGACCTCGGAGTGGAACACCCGGAACATAATGGGTTTCGTCCCCGGAAGGGTTACATCTTCCCTCCGAATCACCGCATTCAACCCGATCACAAGGAACAGGATGGCGAGGAACACCAGCATCTGTATGACAACAACATCCATAGCAGCCCCCTTAGACGTCAATAGTAACGATTTTATTGATGACGAAAAATCCGATTGTTTCTAATGCAACAACCGCCCCGATGGCGCACCAGCCAATCTGGGTCTTCACCAACGGCATCATCAATTGCTTGTCCAGGAAAAAGAGGATGAAAAACGCAACCGCAGGGGCGGCGGCCATGGCGATCGCCTCGAACCGGCCCTGGGCCGTCATGGTTCTCAGTCGCTCCTGAAAATCCGTGCGCTCACGAATCGTGTCCGTGATCCGATCCAGCACCTCGGCCAGACTTCCACCCGACTGCATGGTCAGGCGAATGGCCGTCACCAACAGGCTGAGATCCTCGCCGGGCATCCGCTCACATAGCCTGCTCAGACTCTCGGGCAGATCCATTCCCAACCGGTATTCGTGAAGTACCAGAGTCAATTCCTCGGTCATGGGTCCGCCCAGATCGCGCGACACCAGCTCCAGGCTCTGGGGAAGTGCCGCACCTGCCCGCAACCCACTCGCCAATCCCAGGGTCAGATCCGTCAACCGCATCTCAAACAGACGCCTTCGCTTGTTGATCAGATGCTTCAACCACCACTTGGGAATGTGGTAGCAGAACAGCGCGGAAAACAGGCAGACAGGAATCAGGATATACGGGTTGAGAACATTGAAGGCAATCAGGACAGAGGCCAGAATACCTGCACCCAGCAGGGCGGCAGACCAGCACGACTGCGCCAACCGCTCAGGCGTGGTAAACCGGTAAATGGGCCCCTGCTGTTTCCCGTCGGTCTTAACATACCGCCCGGCCGTTCGTTCCAGTCCGATCTGGGCCAGTAACGGGGTAACCACCCAGACTATCCAGGTGACCGATACGAACACCAGAATCAATGCAAGGAAATCCACCATATTGTCGCTCCTTCCCCTGATTACGCCTTGGGCACAAACACATTCATGTTCAACCGGAGATCACCCTTAAGCTTGAGCTCCTCGATAAACCGCGGAATGTTTCCCGTCGCCACCATATGGCCCAATACTTTACCTTCAGGCGAAAAGCCCTTCTGCTCGAACACAAAAATATCCTGAAGCAGGATGGTGGCACCCTCCCGTCCCGTCACCTCGGAAATCGCCACAACTTTACGGCTTCCGTCGACCAGGCGGTTCTGCTGAACGATCAGATTGACAGCCGATGCGATTTGTTCACGGATCGCCGACGATGGCAATTCAAACCCCGCCATCATGACCATGTTTTCCAAACGGGACAACGAATCGCGCGGATTGTTGGCATGCACGGTGGTTAATGAGCCATCATGACCGGTATTCATGGCCTGTAGCATGTCGAGCGCCTCGGGGCCACGACATTCACCGACCACAATCCGGTCCGGCCGCATGCGCAAGGCATTGATCACCAGATCGCGGATCGCCACCCGGCCACGACCCTCAATGTTGGCCGGTCGCGCCTCCAGCCGAACCTTATTCCGGTGATCCAGTTTCAACTCGGCAGAATCCTCAATCGTAACAAGTCGTTCCCCTCTCGGAATGAATTGGGACAACACATTCAGCAAGGTGGTTTTACCCGATCCGGTTCCGCCCGACACCAGCATGTTCTGCCGGGCCCGCACGGCCTCCTCCAGGAAGGTGGCGATATCCTGCGTCATGCTTCCAAACGCGATTAAATCATCCGTAGTCAGTTTTCTCTTCGAAAATTTCCGAACTGTCACAGAAGGTCCATCCAGTGCCAGAGGCTGAATCACGGCATTCACGCGCGATCCGTCCGGAAGACGGGCATCCACCATGGGACTCGCCTCATCCACATGGCGACCGAGCGGCTCGACAATACGCTGAATGATGGTGATCAGGTGCCGGTTGTCGAAAAACTTCATACCGGTCTCATACAGCCGGCCCTTGCGTTCAATAAAAATGCGATCCGGCCCATTGACCATCACTTCATCGACCGATGGATCCCGTAGCATCGGCGTAATGGGGCCGAATCCAATCAGTTCATCCAGCAGTGCCTGCCGAAGCACATCGATCGCCATATCCCGGGGCAGTTCATGACGCACCTCGCGCAACACCTGATCCAGGGCCACCTCCAGCTTGGCGCGCATTTCCTCATCCTCGATCTGTTTGGTGGCGATCTCGGGCAGGTTGAGCTTGAACAGGACCTGCTCATGAATCCGCTTCTTCATACCCATCATCTCTTCGGTGTAGAGCATGGCCATGGCCATGAACGCGGGATCCATGACGATATCGTTTTGCTCATCCTTGTTCCCGCCCGGTTTCTTCGCCCCTCCGGCACCCGCCCCCTTAGCCTTCGCCGGATCCTCCACACTGAATACCAGCGTATACCCGCCGATTGTCAACCGATCCTCATTTTTCAAGGGTGCTGACCCGGACAGCTTTTGTCCGTTCAACAGCGTTCCAAACGTACTGCCCCGGTCGGTGGCGGTCACAACGCTCCCGGCGCAGGCCAGCACGAGATGTGAACGGGACACCTTGGTGTCGCTCAGCATCACCGTGTTCTCCTGCGCCCGGCCGACCGTGGTCTCAACCGCAGGATTGAGCGAAACAACCCGCTCAGGGGCTCCGGGATCCGGCGATAGGATGGTTAGGAATGGCATGGGATTTAAAAGAAAAAGAAGCGTCGTCCGCGTTTCTGTTTCGTAGCCTGATCCACCTGCGTGGAGGATTCCTTAAGCGTGGACGCGGTATCCTCGGACACCGGACGGGACGGGGTTGTGGCCCCGACAATCTGGGGACTGACGAGAATCAAGACCTTGCTGTTCTGAAGCATCGTGTTCTTCTCTGAGAAGAAGAAGGAGACCACCGGAATACTCCGCAGGAAGGGCACTCCCTCGTTGCTGGACTGCTCGACAAGACTCTTCATGCCACCCAATACCATCGTCTGTCCGATGGGGCAGTTAATGGTGGTTTCAATGCTGTTTTTCTTAACATCATAATCGCTGCCCACCGGTATGGGATAACTGAGCTCGAGATTCAGATCCACAGCCGCAGTCTGGGGATCCAGAAGCCCACCCCTGACCTTCATGATCAACCCGTAGGGAATATCCGTCAACCCGACCACATCCCGGGTGGCAGTACGCACCTTCAGGTTGCCGCCACTCTGGAAGTTCCGCCATTCAGGGGAATCATTCTTGAAGGTCATATGACCCGCCGACTGGAACCGCCCGGGTCCGCTGCCGGCAAAAAACTTCAGCGCGCCCTGCAGGCCGCTATTAATCGTGTAGGTTCCCGTCAATCCCGAGGAATCCTTGGCACCAAATCTCCCCTGGAACGCCGTGGAGGTGGAATCCAATACCACCAGTCCCGCCTTGACCAGGTTGACCCCGATGATTTTTTCCTCGCTCTCGGAAACCCCGACAAACATGACATCGAGCTCCAGCATGGTGGGAACCACGGTCAGGTCAATCACGGCCCGGACGCGTGAATCATCCGCGCCTTCCTTGCCAGCCTTGACGGTCAGCCAGTTCTGAGCCTCCACAATCTGCAGAATCCGATCCCTGTCCCGCTGGCTGTACAGACTCCCGGAAACAAAGATGTTGTTGCCGGAGAACTTCACGCTGAGAACGCCCGGCGCGGGAGTCGCCGTATCGGCATCGTCCTGAACCTTCAGTCCGGCCTTTTCGAACGATTTCTTAAGGGACATCATCACCTCGGGGGTCGGCTGAAAAGTCGCCAGATTTGCCACGGAGTCCTTGTAGAGGGCAATCACCTTCTGGAGGTATTTCCAGTGCTCAATGCTGCTGATTTCGCCCTTGATCACCACGCGCCCCAGGTTGATGGAGATATCCACCTCGGGAACGGAATCCAGGTCGCGCTTCACCGCAGCCAATACGGCATTGACGTTTTCGACCACAGTAATGGTGAACAACGCCGAGATATTTTCATCGCCCGTCACCTGCAGGTCGGTCGTCCCGGCCCGTCCGCCCATGACGCGCAGTTGCTGAGGCCCCTGCTGCTCAACCTTGGCCACAGTCTGATCCGCCACCCGGAACCCCTGCACCGGAAAGGAGACATTGATCACTTCCATCTTACCGACTGTAACCGACACCTGCTCGGCATTGGCCGCACGTACGGAGATCACGCTCAGCGCGAACGTCAACACCGCGACACCCAACCCCATCCAACCGCGATTTGTCTTCATGGCTTTATCCTTCCTTAAATACTTATTTCTTGGCTGCTTCCTTCACGATCACAACGCCCGGTATTTTGGGCAATTGAACCGATTCCATTCCCTGCAACAAATTGTCAAAGGTCAGCTCGTCAACCATACCCGGATCCATGCGGTTGATGGCTGATTCGTCGCCGGGCCGGCGCAAGGCCAGCGTGAGCTGGGCTTTGCGCTGGGCCGCCACCAATACCTGGGCTTGTTGGGGCGGTAGCGCCAGGATAATCTCGCCACTGCCGCTCTCCTCAGCACCGTGGGCACTCGCCATGGCCCCGACATCCAGTACGCGGACACGAGGGAACAGCACCATCGTGGCCTCCTTGGAGACTTCCTGAATCGCCGCAGACAAATCGGCCGACTTGACCTGGCTCTTGATCCGGAAGGTGCCGATTACCGCCACCTCGTCACCGGGTTGCACAATACGGGCAATCCCTCCGGGCGGCACGGCCAGTGACACCGCCCATTCGCCTTCGCCGACAATATCCGCCATGCTTCGCGACAGCCCTACGTCAGACAGCAATACATAATCCCCCTGGATGATGGAGCGCATGGCTTTCTGGCCAACGACCACTTCGGCGCGCGACCAGAAAATCGACTGGGCAGGACGGGCGGACAACGCCACTTCCTTCTTCATGATCGAATCCGCCGTCAGGACATCTCCTGCCGCGACATCACGAGCCACAGCCACCACGGTCGTTGTTTTTTCCTTGGCCTTGTTGCGCTCCTTCAAGAGCCGCCCTACCGCCAACACCGCCGCCAAACCCAACAAAACCGCCAACACCAGAGGAATAAAGTTCTTCATAATTCAACGCTTCCTTTCCAAGTTCCTTTTACCAAACCCTGTCACTGATACAACCATCAAAAATCACTAATCTCACTTCTTCTACTTCTCTTCTCCCCATGAAAACCCGCAAAGCCCAGCCTCCTTCTCCCAAATCATCAAGAGTATCCGATGCCCCCGGGTTGTCCAGATGGCCAACTCAGAGCGGTTCTCTGTCCGACCCACCGCAATCGTCTTATCCAGCACCCAGCCGCCCGCCCGCATCGCCTGCCGGAAATCCCCTCGCACCCGATCCAAGGCACCCGCCATCGTTCCCGTCTGCTGCCAGGTCGCTCCGGTGTCATCCTGCCCCGTAACACACGCCAATGGAGGAATCGGAACAACCAGCTTTTCTGTTTTTTCCAATGTCCCCACCCGAACCGAAATCACATCCGCCGCCTGTCCCAGTCCCCCATAGAATATCGCGGCCAATATCAAAAAGAATCCCAACAGCCGCCCGCCATCCAGATTCTGAATTCTGGATTCTGGATTCTGGATTCCGCCTTCTCGCCTTCTCTCACTCATACGGCCACTTCTCGCCATAAATATCGCGCCACTTCTTGGCAACTTGACCGGATTCAGGAATCCCGTATTTATTCCGGATATACCCGGAATCCGCCTCGGCTTTGGTTCGCATCAGCACCATGTGCCCGCCCCCCAGACTTCGGCCGACCAACTTCACCGTCTCCTCAGGGGCTCCGCTTCCGTACATCACGCTCCCGGCATTGAACATGAATCGAGTCCAATCGGGCATTTTCATCTCCAACTGGACATTCCCTTTGGCTTCCAGGCTCCAATCGTATTCTTTCTTATCCGTCTCAACTTTCGTAGGCTTTTTATAATCGCTCGAATCAAAAAAACGTTGATGGATCGTCCCCGCGTCATACCCCCCGGGATTATAGCGGCATCCGTAGTTCCAGACCGAATAGCGATCGGCCATCACCAATTTCTGCCGCGCCACCATCAAGTCACCAATCCACAGGATGCCTCCGAGCAGAATCATGAAGATCGGGATGGCAATCACGGTCTCCATCATAATGGAGCCGTCCCTCCCGCATTTCATGAATTCCAAACCCTTCATCTGCACCCTCTCACTCCTCACATCTTACGCTTCACGCTTCACATCTCACTCTTCACACACACCCCTACGGCGCCTGCGTCTCATGCATGGAATCGTGATAGTCCTTGGACGCCGTAATATCATTGTCACGCCGGACACGCTCGGTGTCCAGGGTTCCCTTGGCCGTCTTCTCCCGAACCGTGGCGGCTTGTCCTGCCACAAAAAAACCATCCCCTACGGCACGGCCGAACGTAATCACCGCGACAATAACTGCGGCGGCGATCAACACCGCCAGGATGACATATTCCATCATCACCCCGCCGTCACGATTTCCCGTCAAGGTCCTTTTCATTTGCTCCACTCTTTGTACTTTTCATGCCGCTTGTATTGCTTGCCATCACTCACACCGGCTCCGCCGCCGCCACCACCGCCTCCAC
>JBAXMJ010000071.1:0-13557 GCA_037134355.1 bacterium
GCCCAGTTCAACACATCCACTCTATTTGCTCAAGTTATTTCTGCGCGACTCCTTATTATTCCGTTGCACAACCATGTGACTGAAAAGCCCGGTCTCGATTTTCATGTATATTCCTTGTTTGAACGTTTCGTTATTGTGATTTGAAAATGTGCTGCCCACTGCTTACTGCCCCCTGAATCTCACCACTTGAATCCGACGCCATCCACGAAGGCCGGCATCCTATCCATATTGACTGTGTACTCAAGTCTATTTGCGGCTCTTCAACTTGCTTTCTCCTGTCCTTTGGAGCCGGCAGCCGGATCTAATGGGCATGAAAAGCGCATTTTCAGGTTATGGTGAGGCACGCGGTGGCTCAGCGAACCATGAACTACTGAAAGATCAGGCTTGTTTGAGGGAAAAGGGGGGTGGTATTGATAGGGGCTGAATTGGGATGAGGCTAAGGAGAAATCGGATATGCGTTCATGTATAATGTCTGGCTTGGTGGTGGGATTGATTTTGGTGTCGGTCGGGTGTCGAACTCGGGAGCGTGTGCCCGATTATCTTCCCCGTGAAGTGGTTGCCAATCAGGTTGGCAGTGCGGTGGTCTATGAGACGAATGATCCCCGTCGAAATAATGTGGTCAACGCCCCAGTTCAGGCTCCCGTAATCCAAGCCCCTGTTGTGGTTCATGCGCCGGTGGCTCAGGACCCTGTAGTTCGCGCGCCTGTGGCTCCGGTTGCCCCCGTTCCGGTGACGATGGCTCCGGTTGTTGTTGCGCCAGTCGCCACGACGGGCGGGCCGGTTGCCGCGGCGGATGGTGTGCCCAAGCGCCGCACGCTTTATGGACAGCCGGAAGGCGTTGCAGTTTCCGACGGGGGGCTGCGCGAGGCCACACTCACCTGGACCGCACCGGCCGACGAAGTTTACCGCTACCGGATCGAACGCTCAGAATCCCCGACGGGTCCCTTTGCCCCCATTGACGAGGTGGCACCCCGTAAAATTCAATACCGGGATCGCGGCTCGGAGAGCCTTCCTTTGAAGGACAAGACCTCCTATTACTATCAGATTGTGGCCATTCTCGATAAGGACGGACCGGAAAGCATTGCCTCCAAGGTCGTCAAAACCGTCACCGCTCCGCCTCCTGTTGCTCCAAGCGGCGTTGTGCTCACCGCGCCCAGTTCGCGCGCCGTGAAAATTACCTGGGCGTCGTCACCGTCTCCGGCTGTCAGCCTCTATCGTGTTGAGCGGGCTCCGGCAGGGTCCGACAATTTTGAGCGGGTAGGCTCTGTGCCTGTGCCGCTCTTCGTTGATGGCGGCACGGCGGCGTCCACATTAAGGGACAGTACTCCTTACCGCTACCGGGTGATTACGATCAATCGCGTGAATGCCGAAAGCGTTCCCTCCGCTCCTGTTGAGGTCACTACCCTCCCGCCCCCCGCCCGGGTTCAGAAGCTGACGGTGGTGACGGATGAAGTCCGGTGTGTTCCGTTGTCCTGGGCGCCCAGCCCGGAGTCCGATGTGGTTCGTTATGAGATCTTCCGTTCCCGATTGGTGGCAGGTTCCTTTGAGAAAATCGGGTCGGTCCCAGGACGGCTCTCAGTTACATTCCTGGATGGCGGCGCCAATCCAGGAAACCTGGAGGATGAGGCTGACTACTATTATAAAATCCGCGCGATCAATGCGGTCACAGCCGAGAGCGCGGATTCCGAGACGGTCAAGGCGACGACCCGTGGCGTTCCCACCGAGGTCGGCACGATCACCTTAACCGGAAACCGGCCGCGCGAAATGCCCATTGTCTGGCCGGTGAACGCCGACAAGGCGGTCATGGGTTACGAGATCTGGCGGGCTGATGAAAACTCCGAAGAGTGGGTTCAGGTTGGTCGCGTTGTGGGGCGTGAGACGTCCGCCTATCTTGATCGGGGCGAGATTAAGCCCAAGCCCGGCCTCGGGTCGCTTAAGGATGGCGCAGTGTACCAGTACAAGGTCATCGCCTTTAACACGGCGGGGGTTCGCTCCTCCGCCTCGCAGGCGTCGAGCGCCCGAACCAAATACCGGCCGGTGACGCCTGCTGGTCTTGTAACGACCACGAATATGCCCCTGGCCATTCGCATGACCTGGAAGCCAAACCCTGAGAAAGACGTCAGCGATTATGTAGTGGAATGTGCTAACGAACCCGATTCCGGATCCTTTAAAAAACTGGTGACTGTGAGCCCGATGAAAGAGGGTGAATTCTCGGCCCGGGAAACGGCGCTGGAGTCCGGCGTGACCCGTTATTACCGGATCAAGGCGATCGATAAGGATGGGCTGGAGAGCGACTGGTGCGTTCCGGAGGCCGGCCGATCCAAGCCGATCCCCGGAATGCCGGTTTCGGTGACGACGGAGTCCGTCGGCACGAATGTCAGGGCAACCTGGCAGGCGCCTGTGCAACCGGATATCCGGCGGTACAAGGTGTGGCGGAAGAAATTTATCGGGTGGGATCTGATTTCCGCCACGGATCAGACGAATTACCTTTTTGAATTCACCGAGTTGTCCAAACCGATGAAGATTGCCATTTCTGCGGTGGACCAGGATGAACTCGAGAGCGAGAAGACGGAAATAGTGGAGATCAAGCCCGGACTTTAAACCCTGAACGAGGTCGATTGTGAAACCTGCATTTGACTATCTTACTTCAGCTGAACTGACGGATGTCGGACGGCGCCGGAAAAACAATGAAGATTCCCTGATTCGTCTTCCGGAAGCAGGCGTGTTCTGCGTGGCGGATGGAATGGGTGGAGTGCAGGGGGGCGAAGTGGCCAGCAAGGCCTCCGTCGATGCCCTGAAAAAGGAATTCACTGAATCGCCGGATGCTCCCTTTGCCCTGACCGCCGATGCCTCGGCGCGGCTGGTGGAGCGTGCCTTGAACTCGGCCAGTAACTGGATCAAGGAGCGCGCCGAGGGACTTGGTCTCAATGGCTCCGGAAGCACCGCCGTGGCGTTGGTCTTCGACAGGGTTACCCCGTCCCAGGGCGTTGCCCTGCATGCCGGTGACAGCCGGGCCTACCGGTTGCGGGATGAGAAACTGGTTCAACTCACCGTGGATCATTCCGTGGCGGCGGCGGCCGGGCTTGCCGATGACAGTTCGCTGCCACCCATGTTCCGGGGAGTGATTACGCGGGCAGTGGGGCTTGATCGCCATGTTCAGCTGGAGGCCACCCCTTTCGATGTCGTCCCTAATGATATTTTCGTGCTCTGTTCCGATGGTCTGAGCAAAATGGTCAACGACCGGCGCCTCCAGAAACTGCTCCGGAAACACGGCGATGGTGATCTTTCGGAACTGGCCCGGGTGCTTGTAGAGGAGGCCCTGAAAGAGGGTGGCGAGGATAATGTGTCCGTGGTGGTAGTCAGGGTTGCCAAGGAGCTTCCCAAGGGTCCGACGATGGAGATTCCGCCGGAAACCCTGGCGTTGGAGAAACTGGTGGTGGCCGAGTCGCCCACTCCCGAATCTTCCCATTTTGGAGACGAGCATGATGCCACCGGAGAAACGGCGGAAACCGGCGAGGGGATTCGCACCGCCAGCACCATGGCGGATATGGTGACGCCTACGGATTCAGATCACCGGCAGGTGGGGGTCACGCCCGACACGCCGGCCTCAGAGGGAACCCGGGACTCCACGCCTGTGTCGCGCGCCCCGGCGGCCGTCCGATCCTCGTCCCGGCTCAAGTGGCTCTGGATCGGATTGGCACTCTTCGTGATCGCCGGGGCTGCCGTCTGGGGGTATCAGGAATGGCAGGCTTGGCGGGTCTTGTCCGCCCGGCGGAATGCCGAGAAAAGCGTGACGCCCGTCGCGCCGGCACCGGAGGCTCGCGGGACGGGGTCAGAGACTCATGACGGGGCACTGCAGGAATGACGGAGAACGGCAAAGACCGCGTTGGCGATTACGAGTTGCTGGAGCTGATCGGTGACGGCGCCCAGGGCCGCGTCTACAAAGCCCGGTATCTCGGCGAAGACGTATCCAAGGTGGCCCACGACGAGATTGTGGCCGTCAAACTCATCCGCATTACCGGCGATGATGATAAACTCCGCACCAAGTTCCAGGCCCAGGCGGACATTCTTCGGCGCCTGTCGCACACGAACATCGTCCGCTACCGCGACAGTTTCGCCTGGCATGCCGGGGAATGGGATGAAGCCCAGTGTCTGGTCATGGAGTTCCTCGAGGGGGAGACGCTCACCGACCGCCTGAAAAAGGCGAACACCGGACTCGCCTGGCCCCAGGTTGAGGAAGTGTTTGAGCAATGCCTGGCCGGGCTGATTCATGCCCGGGAACGGGGCATCACGCATCGCGATATCAAGCCCTCCAATATTTTCATCACCAAGGATGGACTGGCCAAGGTTATTGATTTTGATATTGCCCGCAAGGACGACAGCGGCCAGATGAGCACAGCCGGGTGGAAGGGCACCTTCGACTACATGGCGCCCGATTTCATCACCATTGAGGGGTTTCGTGGCGATGAACTGTCGGATATTTTCAGCCTAGGCGTTTGTTTCTATCAATCCCTGACGGGCGGGCTTCCGTTTGAGCCGCTCGGCGAGTCTGCACACATCGGTTACCTGAACCGGTGGCGTGACGGGGCCTCGCCCTCGCCGTCCTTCCGGCCGGGCGTCTTCCGGGTATTGAGTAACGCCAAGCCCTTCGTGGCGAAGTGCCTTGCGTCGAAGCGGGAACACCGTTACCAGACCTTTGCCGCCATGCTCGAGGATTTCCGGAAGATTCGCTCCCGTCGCGTCCGCCACAAGAACCGCGATGAGTATGAATTGTTGGCCGTGCTGGGCCGGGGCGGGTTTGGTGAGGTGTTTAAGGCGAGGAAACTTTCAGACGGCAGTCTGGTGGCGGTAAAGCATCTGTTTGCGGAAAAACAGTCGGACCGCTTCATCAAGGAAGCCAAGATCCTGCAGCAATATCCGCATCCCAATCTGTGCAAGTATGTGGATTTCATGGTGGTGGAGGGGACGGCCGGGGAGAAGCAGTATTTCCTGATCCTGGAGTTCCTGGAGGGAATGCCGGGGTGGACGCTCCGGACGCGCCTGAAAAACGAGGGACGGCTGGAGGCGGCAGAGGGGATTCCGTTGTTCATCGGCTACCTCGCGGCGCTGCAGTTCCTCCACGAGAACTCCCGCCCGATCATTCACCGTGATATCAAGCCCGGCAACCTCTATGCCCCGGCCGGGCAACCTGAGAAGGGAAAGATTTTCGATCTCGGTGTGGCCCGTGATGTTTCCGGAACTGTCACGGTCGGCGGCGTTCCCGGGACGTTGGATTACATGCCGCCCGAGTTTGCCGACACGGCGGGAGATCGCGGATCACCCCAGTCGGACATCTATGCGCTGGGCCTTTGCCTGTACGAGACCCTGGCCGGCCGACCCGTGTATGACCGGCTGCCGACGGACATGAATTCCGCCTGGCTCGTGTTTCAGCAGCGGTTGCGCAAGCCGCTCGAGTTGTCGTTCGAGGGCGAGGCCTTCCGGCAGTATCCCCGGCTCAAGGGCGCCCTCATGAAATCCCTTGCCCCGCGTCCTGTGGATCGTTACCGCAGCGCGGCGGAGATGAAGAAGGATCTTGAAAACATCCTGGCCGGAACCGGCTTTGGAGATTCGCATGGCGAAGACGCGGGTGCGGAGATGACCATCGCCACCCTGCACTCGTTTTCCGATGATAGCGATCAGCATCCTCCCGAGCCAGGCGCCACGATGGGAACCCGGCCGTTGGACGGGATCGGCGGCACCATGCCCGCCCCCATGGATTTGCTGGCGGCCGGTCGGGCGGAGGCGGAACGACGCCAGAGGTTGAAGCGGATGGGGATGATTGGCGGAATCGCCGCTGCGGTTATTCTGGCGCTTGGGGCGGGTGTATGGATGGTCTCTGCCCTGGCCAGCCGGAATGCCGAGGCCAGCGCCGCAAGGATTGCGGCGGCCATACAGGAGGTCGAGCAGGCCGCCGGGGCGTTGAGAAATCCGGTGCCCACGGCAACCTATGTCCGTTCCCTCAGTCAGGCTTATGACAAGGCCGTCAAGACCGGCGAAAGCTATCCCGAGCTGAGCGACCGCGTGGATGAGCAGCGTCGTCTGATGAGGAAGGCCGGAGCCGTCCTGCCTGCGGAATTCAAGCGCGCCTTCGAGGCCGCGCTGGCCGCGGATAAAACCGAGAAGGCCGCCACCCTGATGAAGGAGTGGAAGGATTCTGAAAAATTTATGGATATCATGGGGCTCGACGCTCAACGGTTCGCGGAGCTTCGCAACACCATGAATGCCGCGCTTCCGCGTGTTGAGATCGAGCGCGACCTGGCCACCCTGATCCAATCTTTCCCTTCCGCCGTTCAGGATGAGGAGTCCCTGTCAAAGGCCGAAACGGCGGCCTCCAAACTCAAGGAATTGCGGGATCGCGCCTGGACCGGATTTGATGATGCCGAGAAGCAGAAGCGGTTGGGAGCCCTGGCCGCAACGCTTTCCGAGCGGACTGTTCCTTATGTCGCACAACTGCGTGACGCCGCCTTGGGCAAGTATCGCGGAGGCGAAGACGGGGATGCCGAGCGCGACGCCCTGCTTGGCTTTGCCGCCAAGCGGCCAGACTTGACGTGGATTGTGCAGGCCACCTACCTCGACGCGAAGAATAGCGTTGAGGCAGCTCGACAGAGCCGTTCCACAACGGGCGGACTAAGTAAGATGATGGATCATGCCGCGAATGCAGGCGATAGCGCGGCGCTGGCGGCAGTCGTGGCAGAATTAACGGCCCTGGAAAGCGATTCGCGCGTCAAGCTTTCCTCCGCACAGGTCAAGGCCGCCGAAGAAGCTATTTCCTCCAAGTATCAATTCCTGGCCCAGGGGTATGTCCAGCAGGCCGGAACCGCCTATGATGACGGGCAGATGAATGAAGGGCAAAAGGCGCAGACGCTATTGTCTGAACTTGTGGCGGACGTCCCTGACCGGTTTGGGAAAAAGGCCTTGATTCCTTTGAAAAACGAGCCCGAGTCGAAGCGTGCTGCATTGGTGGCGAAGCAGAACCAGGCGGAATCAGCGCAACGCCGGGATCTTCAGGAGGCCGACAAGACGCTGGTGAATCTTCAGGCTCTCATCCGGAAGGGTGACCTGCGGGACTGTACGGATGGCGTGGCGGTGCTTGCCGGGTTTTCCGCGACTATTCTGGCCAGCCCCGAGTTTAAAGCGCAACGCGAGGTGGTGACGGCGGAGTTCGCGAAACTGGTGGAAAAAACACTCGTTCAAAAAGATCCCCTGGATCAGCGGGCGGCCCGGATCAAGGCGGTGGATCAGGTTCTGAACGCTTCAGCGGCGGAGGCGGTTTTCAGTGGTCGGATCAGGGCACTGCGGGACTCGCTCTCGACCCGGAAGACGGGATTCCTTCTCAGACTCATCAACCAGTCGGGTCAGTCGCTGAAGATCTCGGGGCAGGAACTTAAGGACACCGTGATGCTCGACAAGGGAGCCTCCCGTGATGTGGAGTTGGTCGTTCATTCCGCGAATGTGGCCGCCTCGCTTCTGGTTGAAGGCGATACGGGGTCAAAGCCGCGGAATGAATCCGTGATGCTGGTCGGGGCGGGTGGGCAGGAATTGATACTGAAGGCGCTCGACAAATTAGTCGTGGCGGCTCCCGTAGTGGCGGCGCCTGTTGTGACAGCTCCGGTAATCGCCCCAAGCGTGACTCCGTCTGTGCCCGTGGCCAAGCCGGTGGTCTCTACGGGCAAGGGGATGCTGATGATCAACGTGGTTCCCAGGACAGCGACACTGATGGTGGATGGAAGCCTTGTCAAAGCCGGAAACCTTGAAGTGACGCCTGGTGAAAACCATAAGATTCAGGTGGAGGCCTCCGGCTACAAGCCTTGTCTTCAGTATTATCGTGTCAAGGCGGGTGAGGCCCGGAAGATCGAGATCTTTCTCGAAAAAGCGGCCAAGAAATCCTTTTTCGGTCTGTGAGCCTGAGTTTGTTAACCGTCTCATTATTGTCTTGATATGATCTGGGTAGGGAGGCCTCTCCGAGGCTTCCGCGGACGGCTCGGAGAGCCGTCCCTACCCTTGGTTCATGTGCAGTCAATTATGCGACCAGTGAAGAAGGAAAGAATCATGAATAAAATTATTCTGATCGCGATGGCGGGAACGGTGATGTTTTCGTGGAGTGGCGGGATTGCCTGCGGACAGTATTATGAAAGAGGCTATGAAGGCGTGGGGAGATCAAGGGACACTCACCGAGATGAGTATCGTGATGAGTCACATTCCCGCCTTTCTGACAGCCGGTCGAATTCGAGGCGCGAGGGCGGGAGTAGTGATCCGGACGTGATTGTGCGGCGGGCGTATGAGGATATTCTCAACCGGGAGCCGGACAAGGATGGCCTGCGCACCTACAGGAGCCGGATCATTGACGACAGGTGGAGTGAACAGGATGTGCGCAGTGACTTGCGGAAAAGCGCAGAGCGTGCCGGGCGAACCCCGGCCGCCGCCGATGTGATTATTCGCCGGGCCTATCAGGATATCCTGGGACGGGATCCGGATGCGGCGGGGCTGGCGACGTACCGGTCAAAGCTTATCAACGAAAACTGGTCGGAGCGGGATGTGCGCTCGGCGCTCAAGAGCAGTTCAGAGCGGCGTGAGACGGGCGGGATCTCGAATGAGCAGGCTCAGGAGATGGTGCGTCGGGCTTACCAGAGTGTACTCGGGCGGGATCCGGATTCATCGGGCAGTTCCCTGTATGTTCAGAAAATAAGGCAGAACCGCTGGAGCGAGGCCGATGTCGCCAAAGAATTACGAAACAGTCCCGAGTATCGAAACAGACGCAATAAATAAAGCGACCGATGAATTCGGGCGGCGGGAAGTGTTGCGGCGCATCCTCGTGGCGTGGATTTTCGGTGCGACGTGGCAGTCGATCACCACGGGCGCGACGCTGACGCGGTATGCGAAGTCGCTCCATGTCACGGAGTTCGGATTCGGGATTCTGGCGGCCATTCCGTTTATTGCCGCCTTCGCCCAATTACCGGCTTCCTTTCTCGTGGAACGTTATGGGCACCGGAAGCCTGTTTTCCTGGTCGCCAACCTGATTCACCGATTGCTCTGGCTGGTCATCGCGGCGATTCCCTGGTTGGTGTCGGTGGATCAGCGCCCGCTGGGCCTGATTACCCTGATGCTGGTTTCGTCGTTGTCCCAGCACACGACCGCACCGGCCTGGTATTCCTGGTTGTCGGATATTGTCCCGGCCCGGATCCGGGGGCGGTATCTGTCGCGGCGGACGCAGGCGGGTCAGGTCGTGAGTTTGATCCTTACGGTGGCCGCGGGAGTGGCTCTCGACTGGGCGGAAGGGGTCAGCGGTCTAGCCTTGAGCCGGGTTTTGAGCTTGTTGCTGGCCGTGGCGGCGATGTGCGGGCTGGTGGATATTTTATTTTTCGTCCGGATTCCCGATCACGGCGGGCACGAGAAGAACCAGCATTACGGCTGGAAGAATCTGTTTGTGGAGCCGCTCCGGAACCGCTCGTTTCGCCGTTATCTTGGCTATACGGCGATGATGACCTTCTCCATCGGGTATGTCGGGCAGTTCTCCTGGCTTTACGCGTTTGATGTGGCCAACATGTCGAATGTTCAGGCCAATTTTCTCCTGATAACCTGCCCCATGGTCTTGGCCATGTTCGGGGTGTCGTTCTGGGGACGGATGATTGACCGGCTTGGCCGCAAGCCCGTGGCGATGATCGCCACCGCATTTGTCATTCAGGGCGGCGTTCTTTGGATTGTCATTCGTGAGGGCAGTATCATGCCCGCTTATCTGGGGATTCTGGTAGCGGCGTTCGCCTGGCCGGGCGTGGAACTGGCCTCGTATAATATTCTACTGGGGTTGGTCCGGCAAGAAAAGGGCGGGGGCCGCAATACGGCCTATGTGGCCTTGAACAGCGTGGTGGTGGCCACGGCGGGGACGGCCAGCGGGTTGTTTGGAGGTGTACTCGCGAGCTTGCTCAAGGATTGGCACGGCGATTTCCTGGGCCTGCCCATGACCTATCACTGCATCCTGTTCCTGATGTCCATGTTCTTTCGGTTTTTTGCCCTGCTATGTCTCCGGGGAATCGAGGATCCCCGCGCCTTCACGGCGCGCCAGGCAATCTCCTACATGGCCGCCGACATGTATTCCAACATCCAGAATGCCCTAATGGTTCCCGTGCGGTTATGGAGTTATAAAGTAAGGTTGAAGAATGAGCGATGAAGCGTGAAATAACCAATGCTAAACGGGTTATGCAGTGGCTTTTAGCATTCTCTCCGTTGTCTCCCAGCCGATGCAGGCATCGGTGACGGAAACGCCGTAGCGCAGTTCGGCGAGGTTAGCGGAGAGGGGTTGGCTGCCTTCGAACAGATTGCTTTCCACCAGCATTCCGATGATGGCGCGGTTGCCGGCGGCCCGCTGGGCGAGCACATCGTTCCAGACCTTTTCCTGGACCGCAAACTTCTTGCTGGTGTTGCCGTGGCTGCAATCCACCATGATGGCCGGACGCAGGGATCGGGCGCTCATCCGCTGGCAGGCGTCCTGAACGCTGGCGGTGTCATAGTTCGAGCCCGACTTTCCTCCGCGCAGAATCAGGTGTCCGGATTCGGTTCCGGAGGTGCGGACGATGGCGATCTGGCCTTGCTCGTCAATGCCGAGAAAACTGTGCGGGTGCCGGGCGGATTCCATGGCGTCGACCGCAACCTGAACGTTGCCGTCGGTCCCGTTCTTGAACCCGATCGGCATGGATAGGCCGCTGGCCATCTGGCGATGGGTCTGGGATTCCGTGGTTCGCGCGCCGATGGCCACCCAGGAAACAAGATCGGCAGTGTATTGTGGAACAATGGGATCGAGCATCTCGGTGGCTGTGGGGATTCCCATGGCATTGATATCCAGCAACAGGCGCCGGGCCGTGCGAAGGCCTTGGGCGATATCGGCCGAACCGTCTAGGTGCGGGTCGTAGATCAGGCCTTTCCACCCGGTCGTAGTTCGAGGTTTCTCGAAATAAACCCGCATCAGGATCAGGAACCGGTCCTCAACTTCCCGGCGTAGTCGAGCGAGCCGTTCGGCGTATTCCAGGGCCGCCTTGGGGTCGTGGATGGAGCAGGGGCCGACGACCACCAGCAGGCGGGGATCATTCCCCGAGAGAATGGCGCGGATCGCCGCGCGGGTCTCAAGAACATGCTTGAGAATGTCCGGGGAGGCCTGCAGTTCGGTCTTGAGTGCATGCGGGGTGACGAGCGGGGTGAGCTCGAAAACATTCAGGTTCTCGGTTCTCAGGCTTTTTAATGGAACATCAGTCATTAGTGGCGTTACTTTACATCTCATGCAGTGTTTTGTCGAGTCGCGGAGCGGGGCGCGCGGGGCCTTTGGCACGGCCCTTTTTATCTTTTTCGGGAAGGGTGAACGGATCCTCTTTTTCCAGCCGGTCGCCCAGCTCCGCTTCAATGGCGTCCGGGCTTTCTCCCGCTTCGAGCCGGTTCAGGGCTTCCTGCATTCCGGCGCCCAGTTCCATGCCTGTCATGCTTGAAAACTTTCGCATGAGGGTGGCCGCCTGGCGGGGATCCTCCTCGGTGAGGCTATCGGCTTCCCGTGCGAGGGCATCCATGGCCCGTTCCATTTTTGATTCGTCGATGTTGAGTTGGGGTTCCCCTCCAGTTTGGTCTTCTCTGGCTTTGCCTGTAGGGGCGAATAACGACACCTGTTTGTCGAGCCTTACTTTTTTGCAATGCGGACAATTCGGGCGCTTGTCGGGCTGAATCTTCTTCGACAGGAAGTTATAGATCGTATTGCACTGATGGCAGTAAAACTCATAAATCGGCATGGATGGGTCTCCTCATTGCCTTGAAAAATAAGGCCTGCGCGCTTGTCTGTCAACCCGCTGGCTTGACTTTGGGATATGCCAAAGTGTAAGATCAAAAACATTTATGCATACCCAAAAACATCATCCCGTTCCCTCTACTCCCGCCCCGTCTGTTTTTTTGAGCTTAATCGCACCGCTTCAGCGGGCGGTTGAGGAGGAGGGCTACACGACGCCGACCCCGATCCAGGAAGCGGCGATGCCGCATGTGCTGGCCGGGCGTGATCTGTTTGGTGTCGCCCAGACCGGGACAGGTAAGACGGCGGCTTTTACGCTGCCGCTTCTTCAGCATCTGGCTGGTCATCAGCTCCGTCCCACAAGGGGCCGGCCCCGGGCGTTGATTCTGGCGCCGACCCGCGAGTTGGCCGCCCAGATTGGTGATAGCATCCGCACCTATGGCCGCCATGTTCAGGCAACCTATACGGTCATTTTCGGCGGCGTCGGCCAGAATCCGCAGGTGGCGGCCATCAGCCGCGGTGTGGATATTGTCGTAGCCACACCCGGCCGCCTGCTTGATCTGATGCGGCAGGGGCACATCCATTTTGACCAGTTGGAAGTGTTTATCCTGGATGAAGCCGACCGGATGCTGGATATGGGTTTCATCCGCGATATTCGCGCCATCCTGGCGGCACTCCCGAAGAAACGGCAGTCGTTGTTCTTTTCCGCCACCATGGCGCCTGAGGTGGTTGAGCTTGCCCGTGCCATGGTGCGTGATCCCGTGCATGTCACCATCAAGCCCGAGCAGCCCACGGTTGAAAAAATCACCCAGAAGGTCATGTTTGTCGAGCGGGCGGACAAGGATGCGCTGCTCGCCAAGTTATTGAAGGATCCCGCCATCAACCGGGTCATTGTGTTTGTGCAGATGAAGCACGCGGCCGACAAGGCGGCGCGCAAACTGGCGCTGGCGGGAATTCCTACCGTGGCCATTCATGGCAACAAGAGCCAGGGGGCGCGGACCCAGGCGTTGGCGGGATTCAAGAACGGCACCATCCGGGTGTTGGTGGCTACCGACATTGCGGCCCGGGGTCTGGATGTGGACGACATCACGCATGTCATCAATTACGATCTGCCCCACGAGCCCGAGACCTATGTGCACCGAATCGGGCGAACCGCCCGGGCGGGAGCTTCCGGCGATGCGGTGTCATTCTGCTGTGCTGAGGAGCGTGACTTCCTGCGGGATATTGAGCGTCTCATCCGCAAAGCCGTTCCGGTGGATGCCAAACATGACCTGCATTCCGAAACGGCGAAAAACGCGACTGGCGCGGCGGCGCGCCCTCCTCCTCGTCACCACAACAAGGGTGGGCAGGGTGGCGGGCACGGTGGTGGACAGGGGCGACATCCCGCCAAAGGCGGCGGCGGACACCGCGGCCGGCGATAGCCCTTTTAAAAACTGTTTTGAGGGGTTATGGGCGAGGGGGGACTTGAACCCCCAAGCCTTGCGGCACAAGATCCTAAGTCTTGCGTGTCTGCCAATTTCACCACTCGCCCAACCTATTGACTATCAACTACTTGCGGTGTTTCGAGTTTTTCCAGTGTTGATGTTTGCGCCACTATTTCCACAGAAATCACCTAAAAAAAGGCGCAAACAATGAACACAGAAGTTCAAGAGACACCGGTACCAAAGATACACGAGCGGGACTGCATGGTCAAGGGGCACAGGTACGCCCAAAACTGCGGGAGATTTCATAAAAGCCAATCCTGGGCAGTAACTTAATCG
>JBAXMJ010000072.1:0-13554 GCA_037134355.1 bacterium
TTTAACGGTCAGGGTTGGCACCCTCCGAGCCCCTCCCCAGTGTCTGAATCGCAGAAGAATTAGGGACAGGCTTGGGCGCATGTTGCGGAGCGCATGGAGTGGCGCTTGGGCTGGAATGCGCATGAGGTTCATCCTGGATAATATTGGGTCCATCAAAAGCTGCGCAGAAGTAAGCGGGCGGCACAGTAGGCGGGCGGCAGGTCGTATTTACGGCGAAGGCAGCGCGGTCGCCGGCGTAGCCGGTGTCCGTGTTGACGGAGCCGTGCTGGACTGGAGCGACCCCCCTTGTGGGGGGAGCGGTAAAGGAAGGGAAGCGTAGCGCTTCCGCATGAGCGGAGCCGCTGGCGCGGCGCGTGCGAAAGCAGGTGCCGTGACTGCGGCGTAGCGGCATTCGGCGAACCAATCCCATCTATTAATATCGTGGACACCAAAATAAGCTGCCAGTATATTGAACCAATAAGGGTGTCTCATTTCAGCGGATTGAGACAGTTTGTCGGGATGATCCGGTAATTTCCGTGGACAACAGGAAAGCAACTTAGCATTACTGCCGTTCGGAACCCCCGACGAGGTTCGCGCCGAGGTGCGTCATTGCATTGACGCATTGGCCAGTGACGGCACGGGGTACATTCTCGCATCGTGTCACAATCTGCAGGTCAACACGCCAGTGGAGAACATCATCGCCATGTACGACGAAGTGTGGAAATACGGCAGGAGCTCCTAACCAGCCGGTGGACTTTACCGGCTACCGCCGGAAAGTCACCGGCAACGTTGGCCCGGAGAAATCGACACCGATCCATGCGCCATGCCTCGCATCCAACGCCCCATTGCAGGTGCGCGACGTCGCTACCCAATTGAACCTCGCGCGGTGTTGGGGTACATACATAGCAATGGATGATTCATCGACCATAGCGGAGCTGCGCGCAGGGAAGCCCGAAGCGTTTGAGCAACTTGTCGATCTTCACGGTGATGCGGACACCACTGCTGTACTCGTATCGGAAGCGTTGCGACAGCTTTCCGTCAAACACCGGGAGGTCATCGTCCTCCACTACTACGAGAACATGCCTGTCGAGGACATTGCCAGACAACTGCGGGGCGGCAGCGGCGTGCCTGATGATCGGGATCTTCGGCGTTGTCCGACTGCGAACGCCGACCACGGCTCATCCTAGCACGTATATCAAGTGCGTGTCGGTGGTGTATGCCGACGAGGCCCGTGCCAACTGGTCCCGACGAACCGTCATTGTGCGGAAAACGAACGGAGCGGATAGTTACATCAAGATCGTGGCGCATAAGCCACAGACAACGAAAGGAACGACACTATGAAGACCCTGACACTCGTGACGGCACTGGGAATGATGATCTCGACGGTGGCCTTGGCTGGAGACACGATCAAATTCCGCGACGAAAAGACGGGCGCGGAATACGGCCCAGTCAAGGTCGCCAATGGCGTAAGAATCAAGGTCGGCGAGACCACGCTGGCGGTAACTGTCGTCGAGCAGACGGAGGCGCAGAAGGCCTTGGAGAAGAAACTTAAGGCCATCATGATTCCGGAAATGCAGGTCGCTGAAGCGCCTTTCGGGGCTGCTGTGGCTTTCTTGCGGGATCACGCCAAGAAAACGGACCCTGACAAGAGAGGCGTCAACATCCTGGCCATTGGCCTCCCCTATGGCGATGCGGAACCTCGTCTGACGCTTGAACTCCGCAACGTATCGCTGTACGACGCGCTTCGGTACTGCTGCGAAGCAGCCGGCTTGCTGATGCGGATTGATGACAACGCCGTCGTCATATCCCTTGATCCAAAGAAATAGGAATGCGAACCAGCCCTTCCAACCGACGCCGAGGACGGCGCGGTTGAAGGGCAGCGTTGGGGATGAAAGAATGATTGAAGGATAAGACGATTCAGAGTTTAATAAAGACATGACTGCATTACTTGAAAAAGCAATTAGCCGGGTGTCCGGCTTGCCCTCGAAGCAACAGAACGAGATCGCGCGTTTTGTGTTGGCCGAAATCGATGCCGAAGTGAAATGGGACACGTCGTTCAAGAACTCCCAGGATGAGCTCGCAAACCTTGCGGGGGTTGCGTTGGCAGAACGGCGGAGAGGCAAGACCCGAAAGATGGATTTGGCTCATGATATCTGAAACGACGGACTCCTTCCGGCGGCAGCTGCGTGAAGCGCCGACGGCGGTTCGTTCTCTTGCTCGTCAAGTCTATCGCCTCTGGGCATCCAATCCCCGCCATCCCTCACTGCAGTTCAAGCGCATTCACCACTCCGAGCCTATCTACTCCGTTAGAATTGGAATCCACTGGCGGGCCGTCTGCGTCGTTCATGAGAATACGGCGGTTTGGTTCTGGATCGGATCGCACGCGGCTTATGACGCATTGATCAAAAAGTTGAGGAAACGATGATCATGAAATCAGTACCCAGCAGGTGTAGGCGACGCTTGCCAGCGCGCCTGACCTGCGCCGTTGGGCCACGATAGAATGAAGATTACTTATACCGATAACATCGCGGCAATTACTCCAAAACAACTTGAGGGGTTTCTCGCGCACTGGGACTTTGTGCCACCCGAAAACGCTTTGCTGCGGATATTGCGTGGCAGTAGCCACGTTTTGATTGCGCAGGATTCATCGAGCCAAGAAGTGATGGGTTACATTACCGCCTTGAGCGACGGCGTCTCCTCTGCGCACATAACCCATCTTGAGGTCCGGCTTGAGCACCGCAACAAAGGAATTGGGACAGAACTTGTGAGACGCATGGTATCGAAATGCGAGACACTATGTGGAATCTATTTGGGTTGCGCCCCAGCGACGGAACAATTCTACCAAAGGCTTGGATTCAAGAAGATGCACGCAATGAGTAAGCGCAACAGGCAGGGCGAACCACCGGCGACGTGCGTCGCTACCGCGCCGCCGGTGCGCTTGAACATTGGCCGGACGCTATGAAAGGAAGGGGCTGGCAGTGACAGGCACTTGATTTGGGGCTTTCCATGGAGGGGCGTTTTCCAGTATTCAATTTTTTGCTACTTTCAATAGAAGGAGACCAACTTATGCCCAAAACACCGAGATTGAATAAACGCCCCGAATGGAAGGCGCTGAAGAAACATGCCGACATCATCAAAGCCACCCACCTACGGGATCTCTTCCGTGATGACCCCAGCCGGGGCAAGCGCCTCGCTCTGGAATCTTGTGGCCTTTACCTCGACTATTCCAAGAACCGGATCACCGATGAAACCCTGACGCTTCTGCTCGATCTCGCCCGCGCCTGCCGCATCCAGGAAGCCGCTAGAGATATGTTTGCCGGAAAAGCCGTCAACGAGACCGAAAAGCGCGCCGTACTCCACATCGCCCTCCGCAACCTGTCCAAGTCCCCCATTCTCGTCAACCGTAAGGATGTGATGCCGGAGATCAATGCCGTGCTCGAAAAAATGGCCGGCTTCGCCCGGAAAGTCCGCGCCGGGGAGTGGCTGGGGTATACCGGAAAACCCATCCGGAATATTGTCAACATCGGCATCGGCGGCTCAGACCTCGGCCCCGTCATGGCTTATGAGGCGTTGAAACCCTATGCCGACCGGAAGTTAACCCTGCGGTTCGTATCGAATGTCGATGCCACCCATTTCGCAGAATGCACGCGTGACCTCGACCCGGCCGAAACCTTGTTCATCGTCGCCTCCAAGACATTCACCACCCAGGAGACCATGACCAACGCTGAGAGTGCGCGGGCGTGGTGCCTTGCCGCCCTCAAGGACCAAGCCGCCGTGGTGCGTCATTTCGTCGCCGTTTCCACCGCCGCCGATGAGGTCGCCAAATTCGGAATCGACACGGCCAATATGTTCGGGTTCTGGGACTGGGTGGGCGGCCGCTACTCCCTGTGTTCCGCCATCGGCCTTCCTGTCATGATCGCCATCGGCCCCGAACATTTCACCGCCATGCTGGATGGTTTTCACGCCATGGACCGGCATTTCGCCGAAGCGCCGCTGGAGCAGAACATGCCGGTGCTCCTCGCGCTCCTCGGCCTCTGGTACAACAATTTCTTCAACGCCCAGACTCAGGCAATTCTGCCCTACGACCAGTATCTGGCGCGTTTCGCGGCGTATTTCCAGCAAGCGGACATGGAGAGCAACGGCAAGGGAACCGACAAGCAGGGCAAACCGGTCCAGTGGGAAACCGGCCCCGTGATCTGGGGCGAGCCCGGCACCAATGGCCAGCACGCCTTCTACCAGCTCATCCACCAGGGCACCAAGCTCATCCCCTGCGACTTCATCGGCTTCATCAAGAGCCAGAACCCGATCGGCGACCACCACGACAAGTTCATGGCCAACTACTTCGCCCAGACCGAAGCGCTGGCCTTCGGCAAATCCGAGGCTGAGGTCGTGGCGGAGGGAACACCAGAAAAACTGGTTCCCTTCAAAGTGTTCAACGGTAACCGCCCAACCAACAGCATTCTCGCTGAACGGCTGACGCCCAAGGTGCTGGGCGCCCTGATTGCCCTCTATGAGCACAAAATCTTTGTGCAAGGCGTTATCTGGAATGTTTATTCCTTTGACCAATGGGGAGTCCAACTCGGCAAGCTCCTCGCCAATAAGATCCTGCCGGAATTGCAGACCCCGGGTTCCGTCCTGGGGCATGATTCATCCACGAATGAGCTGATTAATCGATATAAAAATTGCAGATTTTAGATTGATGATTGCTGAGCAACAGAAAAAGAATACTCTCCCCTTAATCTACAATCAAAAATCTGCAATCTGCAATAAGAACGGCATGAAACATATCCTCCTCATCGGCAACGACGGGCAAGTCGGCTACGAGCTTGAACGCTCACTGGCTCCGCTGGGGCGGCTAACGGCACTGTGTTATCCTGCCCTTGATTTCGCGCAGCCCGATTCGATTGTCAAGGCGGTGCGGATGGCCAGGCCGGATCTGATTGTCAATGCGGCAGCCTACACGGCGGTGGACAAGGCGGAAACCGATACGGCGGCCTGCTGGAAACTCAACGCCGCCGCGCCAGCGATTCTCGCCGAGGAGGCCAAGCGGCTGGGCGCGGGACTGGTGCATTATTCAACCGATTTCGTTTTCGATGGACAGAAAAAAACACCCTATACGGAAGAGGACATCCCACATCCTCTGGGTGTTTACGGGCAGACCAAACTCGATGGCGATCTGGCAATCCGGGAATCCGGCGTACCCCATCTGATTTTCCGGCTCGCCTGGGTGTACGGACTGCGCGGAAAGAATTTTCTTCTGACGATGCAGCGGTTGGCCGGTGAAGGAAAGGCGATCCGCGTGGTTGCCGACCAAATCGGCTGTCCAACCTGGTGCCGGACCATCGCAGACGTCACATCCGCCGCTCTGGCGAAAACACAGACCCCGGATGGCTCCTTCAACCTCCGCGATGTCAGCGGCCTGTATCATTGTGTCAGTACAGGCGAAACCTCCTGGCATGGCTTTGCCCGGACCTTTATCCCCCCGGAAATCCCCGTCACCCCTATCACCACCTCTGACTACCCGACCCCGGCGAAACGCCCCCCCTACTCCGTCCTGTCCTGCGCCAAACTTGAAAAGACCTTCGCCATCACCCTGCCCTCCTGGCAAACCGCCCTGCAGGACTGCCTGTCGGGAAAAAGTTGTTATTTATCCTCATGAGGGTAGGGATGCCTCTCCGAGGCCTCTGCGGACGGCTCGGAGAGCCGTCCCTACCCTTGGGACCATGTCTGGATAATATTGCGGAATTTATAAGTTGATGGGTTGTTATGTTGAGCACAAAAGACTAGGATTCGCCCATCTTGGTTTTGAATCATGGGAAGGAGCATGATGGAACGATTATTTGGAACGGATGGAATCAGAGGGCGGGCAAATTGTTATCCTGTTACTCCTGAGGTGGCGCTTCAAATCGGAAAGGCTCTGGGACATGTGCTCGGCGCCTCCGGACACGGCTCCTGTAAGGCCGTCATCGGGAAAGACACCCGGTTGTCCGGCTATATGCTCGAGACCGCGCTGACAGCGGGTCTGGTTTCCATGGGCGTGGACGTTATGCTCGTGGGCCCCGTGCCCACTCCGGCTGTCGCCCACCTCACCCGTAGTTTGAGCGCCGATGTCGGCCTGATGATCACCGCCTCGCACAATCCCTTTGACGACAACGGAATCAAGATATTCGGAAGCGATGGATTCAAAATTTCCGATCTGATCGAGGCCGATATCACCCGCCACATCCACTCCGGCGAACTGAGCAGCGAGCATATTCGCAGTGACCAGTTGGGCAAAGCTTACCGCATTGAGGATGCCCGGGGGCGCTACATCGAGTTTGCCAAAAGCACCATCAAGAATCATGACCTCGAGGGACTCAAGGTGGTCATGGACTGCGCTAACGGCGCCGCCTATTTCATCGCCCCGCTGATCTTCAAGGAACTGGGCGCCAAGGTGATCAAGGCCTCAGTCGAACCCGATGGCTACAACATCAACAACCAATGCGGCGCCATGCACCCGGAGGCTGTCGGAAAACTCGTCAAGAAAGAGAAGGCCGATGTGGGAATTGCGTTCGACGGGGACGCCGACCGCATCATTTTCTGCGATGCGCAAGGCCGCGTTGTCGACGGTGACCGCATCCTCGCCATGTGCGCCCTTTCGTTTAAAAATCAGGGTCGCCTGACCCATAACACCCTGGTCGCCACCACCATGAGCAACCTCGGCCTGATCGAAGCCATGAATAAGGCCGGTATCAAGGTCGATGTGACGGATGTCGGCGACCGGCAGGTCATTGAGCGGATGCGCAAGACCGGGGCCAATGTCGGCGGAGAAAAAAGCGGTCATGTGATCCTGATGGACCACGCCACCACCGGCGACGGCATCATCACCGCCCTGCAAATTCTCACAATGCTCAAGCAGAAAAACACCACTCTGGCGGAACTTGCCGACTGCATGAAAGAGTATCCCCAGAAACTGGTAAGCCTGAAGGTGAAAGCCCGGAAGCCGCTCGAGTCCCTCCCCACCTTGTCACGCGTCATCAAGCAGGCTCGGGAAGATCTCGGCAACCAAGGGCGGTTGATTGTCCGTTACTCCGGAACGGAAAATAAAATCCGGTTACTGGTGGAAGCCAGGGCCCCGAAGGCGGTGGATGCCTGGATTAAGGCGCTTACGATCGCGGTTCACAAGGATCTCGACACATGAAGGCCATCCTCTCCGATACCGGCCCTGCGAAAGGGTGCGAGCCCATCACCTGCACCCGAACTCTAGGTGAGGTTTCCCTCGCCAATCAGCCCCTCGCAGAACTTCAGCGGGAACGATTGGTGAAGGCAGGATTTTCGTTGTCCACAACTGGAACGGCTCGCGACCTGTTTATGCGTAATGATGCCTGGCTCTCCGCATCCATGCTGGCGGAGCTGCGCAAAATCGACATCCCTGCCGTGTTGCGCGATGCCTCAGGCGTCGCCCTCGCCTGGATAGGCGACCCGGCACAGGTGGCGAAAAACCTGACCCCGGACAAAGAGTCTTTCCTGATCCGCCATCCCTGGGATCTCCTGGCCATCCATGAACAGGTCATGGCGACGATCCAGGACGGCCGAATCGAAGGCGACATCAGTCCAGCGGCCACCATTGAAGGAACGCTGATCCTGGGCAAGGGCTCTCGCCTGCTGCCCGGCGTTTATGTCGAAGGAACCGTCATCATTGGCGCCGACTGCAAGATTGGCCCCAACTGTTATATCAGGGGTGCCACGAGCATCGGCGATGGATGCCATATCGGACAGGCCGTAGAAATCAAGAACTCCATCATCATGGAGCGAACGAGCATCGGGCACCTGAGTTATTGCGGCGACTCGATCATCTGCAGCCATGTCAATTTCGGGGCGGGCACCATCACCGCCAATTTCCGTCATGACGGTAAAACGCACCGTTCCATGGCCGGGGGACAGTTACTGGACACCGGCCGCCGGAAATTCGGCACCATCATGGGCGACCATGTCCACACCGGAATCCACTCCAGCCTCTATCCCGGCCGAAAACTGTGGCCCAACACCTCAACCCTCCCCGGCGCCATCGTCAAAACCGACCTCCACGGGTGATTAGGTTTTCTTGAGGGCGAAGAGGGCGGCTTCGTAATTGGGTTCCTGGGCAATTTCGGGAACTTGCTCGGTGTAGATCACCTTGTCCTGCTTGTCCAAAATCACCACCGCACGACTGAGTAATCCGGCCAGGGGGCCGGTTGTGATCACCACGCCGTAGTCGCGCCCGAACGACGGGGCACGCATCGTGGAGAGATTAACCACCGCCTTGAGCCCCTGGCTTTCGCAGAAACGTTTCTGGGCAAACGGGAGATCGGCTGAAATATTGATAATCACCGTATCCGGCAACCCGCCCGCCTCGCGATTGAACCGCTGGGCGGATAACGCGCAGACCGATGTATCCAGACTCGGCACGATGTTTAACACCTTTTTCTTGCCGGCATAGACATCGAGTCCCACATCCGACAGATCGCCCGCCGTCAGCTTGAATGCAGGCGCGGAGCTTCCCACTTTCGGCAAAGTCCCCACCGTTTGAATCTGAGTTCCCTTCAATGTAATCGTAGCCATTGGTTTTCTCCTTTGCTGTTACTACCCGTCTCACTATTGTCTTCACATGATCTGGGTAGGGAGGCCTCTCTGAGGCCTCCGCGGACGGCTCGGAGAGCCGTCCCTACCCTTAAGTTCATGTCCAGTCAATTATCAGACCATTTAAAAAGAACTACTCCACTGTCACACTTTTTGCCAAATTCCGGGGCTGATCGATTGAGCACTGGCGCAGACGCGCCATGTGGTAGGAAAACAGTTGCAAGGCCACAACCGTCGGAATCGGGGCCGTGAGATGCGAGCATTTCGGAACACGGATGACATGATCCATGTTCGCCTCAACGTCGTCATCCCCCTCGGTTACAATTCCAATCACCGGGGCATGGCGGGCACGGCATTCCTGGACATTGCTGATCATCTTGTCTCTCCCGGCAATGTCATTGACCAAGGCAAGCACAGGCGTCTGCTTATCCAGCAGGGCGATCGGGCCGTGCTTGAGTTCCGCCGCATGATAGCCTTCGGCATGGATATAGCTGATTTCCTTCAGCTTCAATGCCCCTTCAAGGGCCACGGGGAACATGGAGCCGCGACCGAGAAAGAAGAAATCCCGGGCCTGGTGATAGTGTTCCGCCACTTTGACAATCTCATCATTCCGGGCCAGCACAGCCTTGACGAGATCCGGGATCTCCCGGATCTTCTCGCAGAGCTCAATCCCGTTCTGGCGCGAGAGGCGCCGACAGCGGCCGAGCTTGAGCGCCATCATCAGCAGTACGGTGAGCTGGCAGGTAAACGCCTTGGTTGAGGCCACCCCGATTTCAGGACCGGCATGGAGGTAAACGCCCCGCCCGGCTTCGCGGGCAATCGTCGACCCCACCACGTTGCAGATCCCCACCACCAGCGCACCCTTCTGCTTGGCCTCGCGTACAGCGGCAAGGGTATCGGCCGTCTCGCCGGACTGACTGATGGCCACCACCATGTCATCGGGGCGGATGATCGGATTGCGGTACCGGTACTCGGCCGCCTGATCCACCTCGGTCGGAATGTCGGCCAGTTCCTCAAAATAATACTTTCCCACCATGCCGGCGTGGTAGGAGGTCCCGCAGGCCACGATTACCATGCGCCGGATGGCCGAAAGTTCGCGCGGAGTCAGGGAAAGCCCCGACAGCAGGGCGGTTCCCATCTGTTCATCCAACCGCCCGCGCAGGGTATTACTCAGGGATTCGGGTTGTTCATGGATTTCCTTGAGCATGAAGTGCTCGTAGCCGCCCTTCTCCGCGGCACCGACATCCCAGTCCACCTTGGCGACTGCGCGGGAAACCGGAACATTGTTGATATTGCGCACATCGACCCCGGAAGCCCGTACCACGGCCACATCATCGTCATCCAGATAAATCACCTGCCGCGTGTGGGCGATAATGGCAGAAACATCGCTGGCGACAATGGTCTCGCCTTCCCCCAGTCCGATGACCAGCGGACTGCCCTTGCGGGCCACCACAAACTCATCCGGGCGTTCAGCCGACACCACGGCGATTCCGTAGGTGCCCTCGACGTGCTTCAGGGCGGCACACACCGCTTCCACCAGATTGCCCTGATACAGCTCGCCAATCAGATGGATGAGCACCTCGCTGTCGGTTTGCGACTTGAACACATGCCCCTTGGCCTGCAACTGGGCGCGGAGCGAACTGTAATTCTCGATGATGCCGTTGTGCACCATGGCCAGCCGACCAGTCTGATCATAGTGGGGGTGGGCATTTTCAGGAGTCGGACTGCCATGCGTGGCCCAGCGGGTATGAGAAATCCCGAGGGTCGCTCCAGCTTGGAATTTTTCATCCCACCGGCTGTACACCATCTGCTCCAGGTCGCGGACTTTCCCGCTCTGTTTGACTGTATGGAGCTTGCCCCCGGAAACCACCACGATCCCGGCCGAGTCATACCCGCGGTACTCCAACCGCTTCAACCCGCTGATCAGCACATCCGTCGCACTTTTTTTCCCGATATAACCAACGATTCCGCACATCATTCACCTCGTTCTATATATGTCCCATCAAAACCCGATTTCCCGCCCAGTCTAGTATTGTCCATCGACCCGGGCACCATCCAGAATAGCTTCCGTTGACGCCGTGCCAAGCCGGGTGCAGCCCTGACGGAGATAGCCGACAGCAGCGTCCCAGTCGCGAATTCCGCCCGACGCCTTGATCTGCATTGTCTTTCCGACCGTACGAATCATGATTGCAACCGCCTCGGGGGTAGCTGCCCCTTCGCCGAAACCAGTTGAGGTTTTCACAAAGTCCGCCCCGGCGGCCTCCGCGAGTCGACAGGCCCTGGCAATCTGTTCCGGATCAAGACAGCCGATCTCGAGGATCACCTTGACTAGAACCTTTACAAGCTTGGCTTCGGCGACAACCCCTTCAATATCCCTCCTGACCGCGTCATCATTTCCCGCCAGAAACTGACCGATATTCATGACCATGTCAATCTCCCGGGCGCCATCCCGGATAGCCTGCCTGGCCTCAAAGGCCTTGGTATCCGCCCGGTTGCTTCCATGAGGGAACCCGACGACCACAGACACATCCACCATGGATCCCGCCAGGAGTTTGGCGGCAAGCCCCACATCGCAGGGTCGCACGCAAAGGCTTCTGACACCGCGCCTCCTGCACATCTCAGCACTCCTGACCACCTCCCGTTCCGTCAGATTCGGCTTCAATACCGCATGATCAATGGTGGCGGCGACTTCGCTGATAGTGAAATTTTTCATATTACTAACCGTCGCGCTATTGTCCGTACATGATCTGGGTAGGGAGGCCTCTCCGAGGCCTCCGCGGACGGCTCGGAGAGCCGTCCCTACCCTGTTCATGCCCAGCCAATTATGAGACCATTCATAAAACCTTTCCTTAAGTAGATCATAGTGGCTCAATCGGGACAATCCCCGATCGCTCCGGCCAGACGACGGTTGGCACGGGGCATGGGGTAATTAGTTAGGTCGGTCGGCAGAATCCATTTGAGTTCCACCGAAGCCTTGGGAATGGCCCTACCGGAGAGCCAGTCGCACCGGAACGCGGTGATGGTGATCTTGAAATGGGAATAGGCGTGCTTCACCGTGGCATAGGACGGCCCCACCTTGACCTTGAGGCCCGTCTCCTCCTCAATCTCCCGGATCACCGTCTGCTCCAATTTTTCACCCTTCGCCTGTTTCCCGCCCGGAAATTCCCACAAGCCACCCAGCATCTGTTTCTCGGCCCGTCGCGCAATCAGGATCCGCCCCTTCTTCCAGATCACTCCGACGCCAACGTGGTAATGCGGGACTTTCCCCGCCTTCTCCACCACCGGCAATTCCCCCGTACGGCTGGTCTTGAAAGCCACGCAGTATCGCGACAAAAGACACTGGTCGCAAAGTGGATTCCGGGGCTTGCAGATCAACGCCCCGGTTTCCATCATCGCCTGGTTGAAATACGACGGATTCACCGTGCGAATCAGCGGAGTCAACCGTGCCCTCACATCGTCCGCCAACGCCTTGTCTCGCATGGGCGTCTCAATCCCCCATAACCGGCTGCACACCCGCAGGACATTACCATCCACCGAGGGGACGGGCTCCCCAAAGGCAATGCTGGCAATCGCAGCAGCGGTATAGGCACCAATTCCAGGAAACTCACGCAGGTCTGCGGCGGTCCGGGGCGGTTTTCCGGCGTATTTTTCATCAATCGCCCGCGCCGCCTGATGGAGATTCCTGGCCCGCGAATAATAGCCCAACCCCTCCCACAACTTCAGCACCTCCTGAAGGTCGGCTTCGGCCAGTGCCTTAAACAACGGGAACCGGGCAACAAACCGGTCAAAATACGGAATCACCGTCACCACCTGCGTTTGCTGCAACATAATCTCGCTGACCCAGACTTTATACGGTGATGGATCGCTCCGCCAGGGCATCGGCCGGTGTTCCCGCTCGAACCAACTGACCAGTTCCCGGGGCCAGGCTGCTGATAAAATCTTCTCACGCTTGGACATGCCGGAAATTATGGCATACTCCGGCTCAAAGAAGAAGGAGGGTGATGTTATGAACATACGGGTAGCCGTTATAACAGGAGGCGCGCAGGGCATCGGGAAAGCCATGGTCCGCCAGTTTCTTCAAGAGGGATATGCTGTCGTCATGGTCGATCATGACGAGGAAGCCGGCAAGGAAACCGCCCTGGAGTATGCCGCACTGGGATCACTCCGCTTCATTCCGGCCGACGTAGCCTCGGAAACTGATGTTGCAAAACTGGCCGCTGACACCGTGGCAGCCTTCGGCGGCGTCCATGTCCTGGTCAATAATGCCGCCATCGCCTGCAACCGCCCCATCAGCGACCTGGCTCTGGCCGATTGGAATCGCGTCCTCGGCGTCAATCTCACCGGCCCCTGGCTCTGCGCCAAACACTTTGCGTCGTCATTACGAGTGAATCACGGCACGATCATCAACATCGCCTCCACCCGCGCCCTGATGTCCGAACCCAACACAGAGGCCTATTCGGCCACCAAAGGAGGGATCGTGGCCTTGACCCATGCCCTGGCCGCCAGCCTCGCCCCCGATATCCGGGTGAACTGCATCAGCCCTGGCTGGATCGAAACCGAATCCTGGCGGAAATCAAGCGTCCGCACTGTCCCCACCCTTACCGCCGCCGATCACCAGCAACATTGGGCCGGTCGCGTAGGACAGCCCGAGGACATCGCCCACATGGCTCTCCATCTAGCCTCCAACAAAAGCAGCTTTATCACCGGCGCCAATATCGTGGTTGATGGGGGAATGACGCGAAAGATGAGTTATGCGTAATGCGATTGTGCTGACTATTCATGTCTAGCAACGCCCTACTGCGCACTGCGCTTCGCTTGTGCTTCGAAGGGTGCCATCCTTCGCTCTGCGCCTCAAGTTCTTGGTCGGAGACCATCCCTGCTTCGCTAAAGCTACGCAGGGCAAGCCGTAGCTCAAGCCGACAGGCGCAGAGCGAAGGATGGCGGAGAGGGAGGGATTCGAACCCCCGGAGCCTTGCG
>JBAXMJ010000073.1:0-13301 GCA_037134355.1 bacterium
AGGGCGCTTCGTTACGCGGCCCGGCCACCCTGTGATTTGCGGCTGTAACGGTCGTAAAAGTTCCATGTTATGAAAGCGAGCATAAGCTGAATATGGTTCCTAGCCAACCGACAAGAGGTCTGACCATCCGGTCGTTCGTTGTGGCCATTGTATCCATGCTCTTGATGGGCATTTGGATACAATACGAAGAATTGTATAATACTTATGGTGGGCCCTTGGCGGAAAATTCGCCCCCGAATAGTGCGGTGGGCGTCATGGGTGTTCTCCTATTGATCTGTGCGGTGCTCTACAAAATCCGCCGGCCTCTGCGTCTGGTGGCCGCTGAACTGGTTGTCATTTATGCCGCGCTGGTGTTAGCCGCGCCGCTCATGACCCAGGGAATGTGGCATCGGATTTTTGGTTTGGTCGCCGCGGTGCCGCACAATCAGGACTTCAAAACGTATGACAGCTTGCCGCTGGTTGCGTGGCCGCATGGTGACAATCTTTGTGATAATGGCCAATTCAACGACAAGCTCGCGGGATTTGTGCATACCGGGGGAGGGGCACTGGAATGGGAAGATGCCACACTTAAGGACAAGCAGACCCGGAAAAGTCCGGTATTGTCCAATGGGGCTGGTGCCGATTCGCGTACTACGCTGCAATGGTCAATCGAGCGTTATGACAAAAAGGGCAAGGAAGTGCTGGTCCCTGGCGAGAGTTGCCTTTTTTCCATGTTGGTGCGGGCGCAAGGGTTTAAGAAAGGTTCCAGTTATTTTGTCACGATGCAGGCTGATGACGGGGCCGTTCAGACGCTGTTGATCAGTGCGGATGTGACTCAGCCGTCCTTCGCTTTTCCGGGCGGGTTTCAGCGGGTCGGACTCAATCCCGTTAAGATCCCTACTGATCTCAAAAACAAACTGAATTTTTCCGCCACGCTAACCGGGGAGGGTACTCTCGCGTTGCAGGACATACAGTTTTTTAACGTGGAGGCCGTTGAGGGGGCTTACGCCGGGCGGCGCATGGTGACGGAGTCCAATCTGGCCAAGCTGGATCCCAGTGAGCGCGATTTCCTGGTAGTCCGGCCCGACAACATGTTCAGCTGGGCTGGTCTTAAATTCCTGGTAACGGGGTACATTCCCCTGGGCCAATGGATGCAGCCTGCCATGGCATGGGGACTGCTGGTATTGGGGCTATTCATCGGCTTCCTTGGCATGAATGTGTTGATGCGCAAGCAGTGGGTGGAGTTTGAGCGTTTTACGTTTCCCCTTACGATCCTGCCCAAGACTTTATTTGAAGAGACGGTGACGCCGGACGGGAAAATCTATCGCACCATCTTCCGGAACCGGATTTTGTGGGCCGGTTTTGCGGTAGGTCTGGTGTTGGCGTTGTTAAAGGGTATCCAGTTTTACTACCCCCAGTGTCCGGCGCCTGTTTTTAATGTTGCCACCTTTGGCGAATACTTTACCAGCCCGGTGATCAAGGCCTTTTTGCAGAATGTGGGGATTGGTGTTGGAACCGGGATTGGACTGTCATTGTGTTTGCTGGCCATCGCCTTGCTGATCGAGACGGATATCCTGTTTTCGTTGTGGGCGTTTTTCATTTTATTCCAGTTATGGCATCTGTTCGGCAAGGCCTTCACGCTGACCCGGTATCCGGGATATCCCTGGGAGTTCCAGCAGGCGATGGGGGCCTTTATCGGATACGCTCTGTTGGCTGTGTTTGTGGGGCGTCATCATCTTGCCCGGGTATTCCGCTTGGTTATCGGGCGGGGCAAGCCAGGTGAAGACACAAGTTCGCAGGATGAGGTGGTCTCCTATCGACAGGCTGTTTTGTTAATTATTGCCTCATTGGCGACACTGGCTCTTTGGGGTGTTTGGACGGAGATGGGGGCCAAGGCCAGTCTGTTATTTTTTGGCTACATGTTAATTTGTGGCTTTGCGGCAAGTAAGATCCGTGCGGAATGCGGCGCGCCTTTCGGCTACCTGACGCCCTATCTTGGTATTCAGTTTATGACCGCGTTGGGCGGGTTTGCGGTATTTCAATCAACGGGGATGTTGATGGCCTCGCTGGCCAGCGGGTTCATTTGTGCCTCAGTGTTCCTTCTGATCGCGCCGGTACAGGTGGAAATGATGGAACTCGGCCGGCATTTCAAAGTGCGACCGCGTGATGTGGGCGCAGGGTTGACGCTCGGGGTGTTGGGTGGCTTGCTGATCGGTGGCTTTGTGCTGCTTTGCTGGCTTTACGGATTTGGCGGAAACAGTCTCAAGACCCCATGGCCGTATGAGCAGAATTGGTATTTCAATAGTTTCCGTGCTGGAGAGGCTGATGCCGATCGCGCTTTTGCGGTAGGTACCCTTGGTAAAACGCCGGAGTTGGCCCCGTTTAATGTCGCACAGAATGTGGATGCCAAGGGGTTGACGATTGGCGCGGGGATTACGGGGGCGGTGGCGTTTCTGCGGATGAAATTCATGTGGTTCCCGTTCCATCCGATCGGGTATGTTCTGGCTTCGAGCTACTTTATGAAGAGCGCCTGGTTTGTCCTCTTTCTCGCGTGGCTGGCCCGTCTGGTTCTCTTCCGCCTGGGGGGGGCACATGTCATTCGCCGCGGGTTGGTTCCTTTTTGTGTGGGAATGTTCCTTGGCTGCATTGCGTCGATAGTGGTCTTTGACGTCGTGGGCATTTGCCTGCGAGTCCAGGGTGTAACCGAAGTTTACTCGAAAATACCATGAGCGAAACCCGAATCAAATCATTGGGAAGCCAATTGATCGTCGCCAGTCTTTTCCTGGTGGCGGGGTTGGGCTTGATCACCTTCTTTGTGCTCTTTGCCCAGCCTCCTGAGCGAGCGCATCGTACGGCCTTTATCCGGAACTATTCCGAGGATCGGCTTTTAAGCCTATTGTCAGAAACCAATTTGCAAAAAACAGTGACCCGTATTGCGGACGCCAGCGTGAAGCCGGGAGAACGGCAAATCGGACGTCTGACAGGGAGTCCGGGGTTCTACCGTACCGAGACCTTGATCCGGGATACCTTTGCGGCGGCGGGTCTTGAGGTACGCACGCAGGAGTTTGAGGTGGTTGTACCTGAGACTGAGTTCTGTGAGATCCTGGGTGCCGACGGGACGCCCTTGCCGGGGGTTACCTTGTACCCCTTTGAACCTTCCGGACTGGTGCCACAGAATGTGCCTCCGGAAGGCATCCGGGCGCGCTTGGTTGAGACAGAGAGTGCGGATTTGACGTTACTGACAGGGAATGATCCGAAGCGGACGATTGTTTTGACCTATCTTGATGCCGCCGGTTCCTGGCCCACCTTGGCCGGGGTTGGAGTGCGGGCTCTGGTGGTGCGCGAGGATGAAGTTGCCAAGGCGATGCGGAGTGATCCGGATCAGGTGGCCCCATGGGCGAGCATGCTGGGCGCGGCCGACATGGCCTACCCCCGGTTTGTGGCGCGCGGTCCGATTGAAAAGTTTAGTGGTCAGGACGTGACGATTCGCTCCAAGGTCGCGTGGAAGACCAAGCGGGTTCGCAATGTGGTTGGTTTGCTGCGGGGGAAGGGGGGCGGCCGCGAGGCCCTGATCCTGAATAGTTATTATGACAGCAGTTCGGTCGTTCCTGAACTGGCGCCGGGTGCGGAACAATCGCTGTCGCTGGTGGCGTTGCTGGAGCTGGCTCAGGCGCTAGGGCAGTATAAGGGCGAAATGGACCGCGATATTATTTTTGTCGCCACAGCCGGGCATGCGCAGGCATTGACTGGCGTTTGCCGATTAATGGATGCGGTAGAACATTTCACCGAGAGACGGCGTGACTACCAGCCTTTTGAGCAGCGGCAAGCCGAAGAGCGTCGACGTCTCGACTATGCCGAACGCGCTTTGGTTTTTTGCGGCGAACTGGCCCGAAGCGAGGCGGGCGCAGGAACTCGCATGAAGGAACGTCTGGCGCAGGAGGCTGATTTCCGGAATTGGTTTGAGTCTGGAATTAAAGTGGTGTCTGGCGAGGTTAACCTGGAGCGTCGGGAAGATGTGATCACCGCCAAGCTGGCCTATTTCAGGGCGGGAAAACCGATTTTCCGAGAGGGGTTTGACGCGCTGAAGGCCACGGACGCGGAGCGGGCGATGACGGAGAATACGCATCTCTTGCTTCAGGCCTACATTGCCGCCCAGACCAAGGATAATGTGTCAGGAAACATGATGTCCCTGCCGGTGTTGACCCTGGCGGAGCGGCCTGAGTTTGGCCCTTGGGGGTATCTAGCTAAAGCAACTCACTATTTTGAAGCACTGCGTGAGTATCATCGTCAGCGCATCAAGGAACTGGCTGACACCATTGAACTGCGGAAGCTGTTGGTTTCTTATGAGCGAACCCTGACGCTGAATCTGGACCTCTATTCCGGGGGGGGGAAAGCCCGTAACAATCTGGCCCTGCTGGTGGGGATTCCCGGTCCGGGCACGGTGGTGGAGCCCCAGGTTACGGATCTGGCGAACGCCTTCATATTCAACGTGCCTGCCAAAGGGGCGGGGAAACAATTTGAAGTGATCCAGTGGGGTTCAAGGGATGCTTCTGGAAGCAAGCAGTATCCCAACAGTATTTCTCCCTATGCGACTGAATTGGAGTCGGAAGTCTGGTTCCGTTGTGGGCGGCTTGCCTTTACCCTGGCCAATTATGATTTTTATCCGACGAAAGCCTGTACGCCCGAGGACACGTGGACGGGAATGTCCCTCAAGGTAATGGGACAGCATGTGCCTGTGCTTGGGCGGTCGGTTCTGGCGTTGGCGGCGGGGCAGGTGCCGTTAAAATCCATCAAGGAAGATCGGGGGGGGTCGATTTTTTCATTGCGAGGGACGCTGTTCGGGAGTGCGGGATCTGCCGACATGATTCCGAGTCATCCGATGTGGCCGAACACCTTCACTCGAGCCGGTGGGGCCGCGGGTTCCTACAGTATTCTGAGTCGCGGGGTCAATAATGTGCCGGTGATGCAGACGAGTCCCTATGGGGAGTTCCGGCGGGAATTTGCCTTTGATCTAGGTGGCTCGGTTTCCGTTTTAGGAATGCGGTTTGATAAGCAGGGCCAAATCGTTTTTGTTAATGAAATTGCCTCGGGAAATCGGGCTGTATTCAGCTCGACTATTCCGGGCTCTGATGTGGTGGCGACGGGGGCTGGTTCTCCGCGGGAAATCAATCTCACGATGTTCCGGTGCGTGCCCGTCGCGCTGTATGACCAGATTAATCCCCAGACGATGAAACGCTTTAAAGGCGTTTCCTACATAGATCGGCTCAGCTTTTCTTCTCCCGCCCGGTCGCACTTCGAGCCCACCATCGCCTTTTTGGATCCGGACCTGACGTTTATGATAGGGCTTCAGGATGGATCGGCGAATAATAAGGAGTTACTTGCGGATCGGGCCTTCATGTTGAACGTGGATCGTAATGCCCCCATCAGCGCGGGTGAACCGGAAATTCATGGAGCCGGGTATCTGGCGGCGGACACTCCGGTGTTGACCACACCCATGTTTGATGCGGCGGCCTCGATGTTGCGAACTGCGGAGAAGCGCTTGCAGCTC
This sequence comes from bacterium, assembly GCA_037134355.1. Classification (GTDB taxonomy): domain Bacteria; phylum Verrucomicrobiota; class Kiritimatiellia; order CAIKKV01; family CAITUY01; genus JAABPW01. Next base: position 5,528 of record JBAXMJ010000073.1, read on the forward strand.
CAGGAGCGTTTTGGCATGGCGGATGAGTTAATGCTCAGTTTTCACAAGCAGGCGAAAGAATGGCTTGCTGAGGCGCATGCGAAGTGGGAGCAGAAAGATCCGTCCGCTGCGGTGAATGCCGCCGGCACCAGCGAAGCTTATGCGATCAATAACTACCCGGTGATCCGGTCCCGAATCTCGCAGGCGGTGGTGGGGATTATCTGGTATCTCGGGCTGCTGGTGCCGTTTGTTTTCTTCGCTGAAAAACTTCTATTCGGGTACACCGACATTCGCAAACAGTTGCTGGCAACCGGCGTGATCTTTCTGGTGGTCTTTGCGTTGTTGCGTATTTTCCATCCCGCATTCGAGATTGTGCGGTCCTCGATGATGATCCTGCTCGGGTTCCTGATCCTGCTTCTGTCGCTTCTGGTGACGATGATGGTGGGCGGGAAGTTCAAGCAGAACCTGAAGGATTTGAGGAGCAAGGAAGGCCAGGTGGAAGGGGCCGATATCAGTCGTGGCGGAGTGGTCGGCACGGCCTTCATGCTGGGCTTGAACAATATGCGCCGCCGGAAAATCCGGACGGGACTGACCTGCGGCACGCTGGTGCTGATCACGTTTGTGATGATCTGTTTTACTTCAGTTTCAACTGATCTGGTTAATGTTGAGCAGCCAACCGGCCGGTCGAGTTGGAATGGTTTGATGATTCGGGATCCGAATTTCCGGACGCTGGATGCCAACGAGGTTTCCAATATCCGCCAGATTTACGGGAATCAGTACCCGGTGACGGTGCATCGCTGGCTGGCGACTCAATTGAAGATTTCCGAGCGCGGGCAGAACGCGGAAATTCTGATGGATCGTGAATTTCTGGTCAACAGCAACAAGGTGGTCAAGCGGGGCAGGGTGAATGCCGCCGTTGAGATGGCTTGGAATGAGCCGATATTTACAGGAATGGATCGTTACCTGATTACCAAAAAAGGCTGGTTTACCAAGCCGCCTCAGGATCGTAAAGAGCGGATGGAGGCGTTGAGTCAGGGGTACCAAAGCAAACGTCAGGTTATTCTTCCTGATGCCATTGCCCGCGATCTGGGGATCAGTTCCGAGGATGTGGATGCGGAAAACCCGGTGATTGTCACGCTTCGCGGGGTTGAGTATGAGGTTCATGGAATTTTCGACTCCATTGAAATGGGTAAGTGCCTGGGGTTGGACGGGCAGTCGTTATTGCCCTTCGATGTCAACACGATGCAGAACGTGGGTGTGGCGTCGGATGGGACTCCCATTATTCCCGAGAACACAGGGCGTTTGCCAGCCTCCCAGGTCATTCTGGTTAATGTATTGCCAGCCGCTGTCGGGGGTGAGGCGCAGATCGTTGCCAATTGTTTTGTGCTCTTCCCGAAGGCGGCGTACCGCGTTAAGTCCGGTGGTGCGGAATATTCCGCGCTGGACTATCGCAGTCAGCGGAAACTGGTGTTGGGCTATCTTGAGCGTATCGGACAGCCGGCTTACTATGCCATTGATGGGGTTTCGTATTACGGCTCCCGGCAACGGTCGCGGAGTTTTGCCGGCTTGCTGGAGTTGCTGGTGCCGATTCTGATTGCGGCGTTGACGGTATTCAGCACCATGCGGGGTTCAGTTTACGAACGCCGCAGCGAAATCTATGTCTATAACGCCGTCGGGATTGCCCCGAATCATGTCTTCTTCATGTTCATGGCGGAGGCCTGTGTCTATGCGGTGGTTGGGGCTGTCATGGGGTATATTCTGAGCCAGGGAACCGGCAGGCTATTAACGGCTCTCGATATGACGGGTGGCATGAAGATGGATTACAGTTCGATTGAAACCATCTACGCCTCACTGGCGATCATGGGCTCGGTGCTGCTTTCGACGATCGTTCCGGCGCGTGATGCGGCCAAACTGGCAGCTCCTTCCGATACGGTGAGTTGGACCGTCCCGAAGGCTGAGGGGGACCGCATGATTTTCAATTTGCCGTTCACCTTCACGGCGCATGATCGGGTGGCGGTGATCAGTTACTTCCAGCGGTGGCTGGACGCCAATGGGGCGGGTAGTTCGGGGCCCTTTTTCTGTTCCCCTCCTTCTGCACTTCTGGAGATCCGCAAGAAAGAGGGTACTGATACCGATGAACTGGTGCCGGCCATGACCAGCACCGTCTGGTTGAAACCCTACGATCTGGGCGTTTCACAGCGCATGGAGATTTCGCTGCCGACAGATCCGGAGACCAGTGAGTACGTGGCTCGCATTACGCTCACCCGATTGAGTGGTAACACGGCGGGCTGGAACCGCACGCTGGTTCCGTTCATGGGTGTTCTGCGGAAACAATTTTTGAACTGGCGGGCGACAACGGATGCCGAACGGCGCGAGATGTTCACCGAAGCCAACCGCATTTTGAACGAGTGTGTGGAGAAGGAGGGGCGGCATGCCTGAGGTGAAAAACAGCGGGTCGATGGATCAGGAACTTGAAATCTATCGCTCCGTTTTAGAGACGCCCAAGGAGTTTAAGAACGGCTTCACGTGGGTCTCCGTGGCGGGTGCATTTTTCTGCGGTCTGCTGATGATGCCGGGTTCCATTTACCTGGGCCTGATGACCGGCGGTGGGATTGCGGCGGCGTGGGTGACCCTGATCATTTTTTCCGAGGTATGCCGGCGCGCCATGCGGACGTTGAGCCAGCAGGAGTTGGTGATTCTCCTCGTGGTGGCGGGAGCCATGGCGGCAGGCGGCCCGTTTGCGGGCCTCGTCTGGCGGCAGTATTTCATCCAAAGTGATGCGGTGCGGGACATCGGGTTGCTGGGAAAATTCCCGGCATGGTTTGCTCCCCAACCCACCTCGGAGGCCATCCTGAGCCGTAATTTCTTCGATGCCGCCTGGATTACCCCCGTCCTGCTGATCCTGTTCATGACCATCATCGGGCGGTTCACGAGTTACACGCTGGGCTATATCTTCTTCCGGCTGACATCGGATGTGGAGCGTCTGCCGTTTCCCTTTGCCGGAATCGCGGCCCAGGGGTCGATGGCGCTGTCCGAGTCCGGAGAACGCAAAACGACGTGGAAATGGAAAATGTTTTCGCTGGGAGCCATTCTCGGAATTGTTTTTGGGATTGTCCAGATCGGGATACCGCTGGTGACGGGGTCGCTCTTGGCCAAGCCGATCCAGATTATTCCTTTGCCCTGGTATGACATGACCACCATGACTCAGAGCCTGCTGCCTGCCACGCCCACGGGGCTTATCCTCGATCTGGGTCTGGTGATTACGGGAATGATCATTCCCTTCTGGGCGTTGGTCGGGACGGGTGCCGCCATTCTCCTGACGCTGGTGATGAATCCCCTGCTCCACCACCTGGGGGTGCTCACGCGCTGGCAGCCTGGTATGGATACGGTGGCCACGACGTTCGCGAATTCCATCGATTTCTGGATGAGTTTCACGATGGGAGTGACAGCCGCTATTGCGGTCATCTCGATTTTCCAGACGGGGCGGGATCTGTTCCGCAAGGGGCGGGAGATGAAGGCGCGTCGCGCCTCGGAAGGACCGGTTGCACATCCGCAGAACCTGTGGGATACGCCGCCGGGACGAGGCGATTTCTCCCTGTGGATTGCGGCGGGTGTTTATGTGGTGTCCGCCTCCATCGTGGTGTGGCTGTGTCATGTTCTGGTGCCGGGTTTTCCGGTCATTTTCCTCATCTTTTTCACGTTCTTCTACACCCCGCTCATCTCTTACATCAATGCGAGGTTGATCGGGATTGTCGGTCAGAATGTGGAAATCCCTTTTGTGCGTGAGGCGGCTTTCATATTGTCGGGGTACAAGGGCGTTGAAATCTGGTTAGCCCCGATCCCGGTCGAGAACTTTGGCGGCATGGCCCAGTCCTTCCGGACGAACGAATTGACCGGGACCAATTTCTGGTCCTTCGTCAAGGCCGATTGCCTGATCACGCCGCTGACCTTCATCCTGAGCTTCGTCTTCTGGGCCTTTATCTGGCATTCGAGCGCCATCCCCTCCGACTTGTATCCGTACGCTCAGAAGATGTGGGATCTGCAAGCCAAGAATACTGTTTTGCTTTACTCGGCGACCTTGGATACGGGGGGGGCGCAACCCCTGTTTTTCCAGGCCCTTCATCCTTGGGTGATTGCCGGTTCCTTCTCCTTCGGGGTCATTGGGTTTGCACTGCTCTCGGCGTTCAGTCTGCCGGTGATGACCGTGTATGGGTTTGTGCAGGGAGTGGGAAATATGCCGCATGCGTTCGTGGCGATGATTATCGGAGGACTGATCGGGAAGTTCTACTTCCATAAGCGATTTGGGCAGAAACGTTTTCTTGAAATTGCGCCGGTGGTGGTGGCGGGCTATGGCACGGGGATCGGCTTGATTGCCCTGATTGGTGTGGCCATTAATCTGATTGTTTCGGCCGTGTCGGCTTCAAGGTTTTAACGGAGTTCATCATGGAACAAAAAATTGGAAAACAAATCAAACTGCCCTTCCGGCGGGCGATGCAGATCTCCCTCAGGGGGATTCGGATCCGCTTCGGGCGGTCATTGGTGACGGTTTCCGGCGTGGTGCTCGGAATAGCCTTTCTCATGAGCAATCTTACCGGGCAATTGATCAAGCAGGCGATTGCCAAAGAACGGGCCCAGCGGGATACGGTGAACATGATGCTTGCACTCGTGCGGGCGGAGATCGGGTCGGTGTCGGGAAAGAAAATCGCCGTGGCAGTCTGTGGAGCCCTGAGCGATGTGGATCGGTTGCTTCTGGATCAAGTGGTGGCCGCCGGGCCCGAATCGGTGCGCGGATTGGGTTTTGAAATGAAGGGCGTGACATCGGTTCCGGTCGAGAGTTTGGGGCAGGAGGCGGCGCTGTTGTTGGTGCTGGGGAATGCAACAAGGAGTGAGCTTAAGCTCTCCGCGTTGTCGGCCGGGATGAGGCAGCGCGTGGTGCTCGATTCAGTGGAAGACCGTGTTTACGCCGGTCCTGCCGACTCGTCCGTAAGGCGGGATCCGTTCTTTGGCAAGGAGAGTGATGAGCAGATCCAGAAGGCGCAACAGCAGGCGCGTGCGGAGCGGTTCCGTACAATCTGGATTGTAGGTATTTCGTTGTTGGTCACGGTGTTGGGAGTGGCGAATGCACTGTTGATGTCGGTGACGGAGCGTTTCCGTGAAATTGGCACCATGAAATGTCTGGGGGCGTTGTCGGCCTTTATCAGGACGCTCTTTTTAATCGAGAGTTCATTGATCGGGTTGGCTGGCTCGCTGGTTGGGGTGGTGGTCGGCGCTCTGCTGCCGATGATTGCGTATAGCTTTGCGTTCCGCTTCGGACTGGTGTTTGGCTCCATGCCGTATGGGCCCCTGTTTATTGCGGCGGCAGGGGCGGTAGTGGTGGGGACGTTGTTGGCCGTTCTCGCGGCGATCTATCCGGCTCGATTCGCTTCACGAATGGTGCCGGCCTCAGCGTTAAGGAGTACGGTATGAGCAACGGGGATAATCAAACAACCGGGCTGTCAACACGGCTGGATGAAATGCTGGCTGGGGCCCGCGATTCGGCCAAGGGCAGCTATGTCATCCGGGCCGTAGGGGTTAAGAAGGTCTACAAGATGGGGGATTCGGAAACCCATGCCCTCCGCGGGGTAACGCTCGATGTGCGCCGGGGCGAGTATATGTCCATCATGGGGCCGTCCGGATCAGGCAAGTCCACGTTTTTCAACATGATTGGCGGGTTGGACAAACCGACGGCCGGCAAGGTCTATATCGATCAGGTGGACATTGCGCAGTTGGATCCCTATGAGCTGGCCTGGTTGCGATGCCGGAAGGTGGGTTACATTTTCCAGATGTTTAATTTGATCCAGGTGATGTCGTGCCTTGAAAACGTGATGTTGCCGATGTCCTTCGCGGGTAAGGATAGCGAGGAGGCGCGCGAGAAAGCCTTGGAGATTTTGGGCCTGGTGGGCCTGGCGGAAAGAGCGCTGCATAAACCGGCCGAAATGTCGGGCGGACAGCAGCAACGTGTGGCGATTGCCCGGGCACTGGCGAACACTCCTGACATTCTTCTGGCCGACGAGCCGACCGGAAACCTGGATTTGAAGACAGGGGAAGAGATTATCGAACTGTTCAAGCACTTGAGGGACACGCTGGGGGTTACGATTATCACGGCCACGCACGACCTCAAGATGCTCAAGGCGTCGGATCGGATTGTATGGATTGAGGATGGCAATCTGGCGCGCGTCTCGACGCCGGAAGAATCGGGGATCCACCTGGAAGAGGTTCATTGATGGGGCTTTTTCGAAAAAAAACGATGCAGCCGAAGGCTCCGGTGATCACCAATCCCTTGGCCGTGGTGCCGATAAAGCCTGATAACGTCGAGGTTAAAAAAGACAGTCGGGGGCTCATCCACTTAAAGATGACCCCGCCCCTCAAGCCGTTTAAGCGCAAGGTCGCGAAGTGGTTGCGCTACGAGTATAGCGCGAAGCTCGAATTGGATGAGTATGGTACTTTTTTTTACAGTTTGGTGGATGGCGAGCAGACGTTGAGTTCCATTGTCGATGCCATGGCACAGAAGTTGGGTAAGAGCCGAAAAGAGACTGCGATGAACGTAGTCGCCTTTACGAAATCGTTGATGACCCGGAATATGCTGGTTCTGATGGTGCCGGCCACGGTACCCGAGCGAGGAGAATCATGAGTGAGAGTGAGATTATTGCCAAAGCGACGAATGTCACCCGGAAATACACGATGGGCAAGGAGTCTGTATGGGCCTTGAACGGGGTCTCCCTTGACATTTATAAGGGTGAATATCTTTCCATTATGGGGCCGTCGGGGTCTGGTAAATCCACTTTTTTTAACATGATCGGGGCATTGGATTTCCCGACAACCGGTGTGATTGAGTTCATGGGGGCGGATTTGTTCTCGCTGCCAGAAGAGCAGCAAGCGTGGATCCGTTGTAACAAAATTGGTTATATTTTCCAGACCTTCAATCTGGTCACGGTGATGACGGCGCTTGAGAATGTGGCGTTACCGGCCGTATTGCGGGGTGACTCGCCGGAAGAAGCCACGGAACATGCCCGGAAGGTTTTGGAAATCGTGGGGCTGGGGCATCGCTTGGATCATTTGCCCATGCAGTTGTCGGGTGGACAGCAGCAACGCGTGGCCATCGCCCGTGCCCTCGTGAACCAACCTTCGGTGATTCTTGCGGATGAGCCTACCGGAAATCTGGACAGCAAGACGGGGCTGGAAATTATTGAATTATTGTGCCGGTTGCAGCGAGAACAGAATGTGACTATTATCACCGCCACTCACGATGCGCGGATGATCGCGGTTTCGGATCGCGTGGTCTGGATTCGTGACGGGAAACTGGATCGGGTCGCCCTGCGGAGCGAGTTGAAGGTCCAGGTGGGCGGCATACAGGAATGAGTCGTGCCGTCACTGGTCATTCACTGAAATAGATGATGACATGAAACAACAAATATTTGGTCGTTTTGATGATGAGGCGCGGGAGTACGTGATCACGGATCCACTTCTCCCGCAACCCTGGATCAATTATCTGGGAAACACGCGCCTGTCGGCGTTCATCAGCCAGCAGGCGGGCGGGTTGGCCTGGCACATGGAGCCGCAACAGAGGCGCCTGACGCGTTATCACTGGTTGCCGACACCACAGGATCGCCCCGGATTCTATGTCTACGTTCGCGACCGCGTCACGGGCGAACTCTGGAATCCCCATTTCGCGCCTACCTGTCAACCCTTGGAGGCCTATGAATCGGGTACAAACCCCCATTTTGAAGCGCTGAGGCCGGTCTGATCATTGAAGCGG
>JBAXMJ010000074.1:0-13278 GCA_037134355.1 bacterium
GAGGAAGTTCCGTCAGGATATTGGACGGATTTCCGATAAAGGTCATCAGCGACATCACTAATTCCTCGCGGATCGGGTCGATCGGCGGATTGGTGATCTGCGCAAACAGCTGCTTGAAATAAGAAAAGAGAAGCTGCGGTTTCTCGGAGAAAACCGCCAGCGGGGTGTCCGTTCCCATGGAGCCGACCGCTTCATGAGCCTTGGAGGCCATGGGTTCAAGGATCATCTGAAGATCTTCACGGGTATAACCGAACAGGCGCTGTCGCTGCAGCAGGGTTTTCGAATCCGGCGTCACCGGCGCCATCGCTTCAAACAACCCCTGGACCGTGATCTTGTTTTCCTCCACCCAGCGCCGGTAGGGCTGGCGACGGGCCATCTGGCTCTTGATCTCCTTGTCCGTGATCACCCGCTTATTCTGAAGATCCACCAGCAGCATCTGGCCTGGGCGAAGCGCCCCCTTCTCCAGGATCCGCTCGGCAGGAATATCCAGAACACCGGCCTCGGAGGCCATGACGATGAACTTATCCTTGGTGATGGTGTAACGGGCGGGTCTGAGACCGTTGCGATCCAGCAACGTCCCCACCACCGAGCCGTCGGTAAAGGCCACTGTGGCGGGTCCGTCCCACGGCTCCATTAGGCCGGCATGATATTCAAAGAAGCCCTTCTGGTCCGGCCCCATGGGATACTTGGCGCCCCAGGCTTCAGGAATCAACATCATCATGGCGTGAGGAATCGAACGCCCCCCCGCGACCAGCAGTTCCAATGCATTGTCAAGGCAGGCGGAATCACTTCCCCCGGGATCAATGACCGGGAGCAGTTTACGGATATCCGCCCCGAATAACGGCGACTCAATGCCATTCTCGCGGGCGTTCATCTGGTTCAGGTTACCTCGAAGTGTGTTGATTTCCCCGTTGTGCGCCAGAAAACGGAACGGCTGGGACAATTCCCAAGAGGGAAAGGTGTTGGTACTGTAACGCTGATGAATGACCGCTACGGCACTCTCGACATCGGGGTCATTCAAATCCTTGTAGAAACCTGAAACCTGCCCGCCCATAAGCAGGCCCTTGTAAATAATCGTCCGCGAGGAAAAACTCGGAATATAGAAACGATCCTGTTCCCTTAGAACTTCACGAATACGCCGTTGTATCTGTTTCCGGACCACATACAACTTCCGATCCAGGGCGGCCCCCGATACGCCCTTACCGTCAACAAATACCTGTGCGACAAACGGCTGATCCTTGCGGGCCTCCGCCCCGAGGATGTTCCCATCAGTAGGAACATCACGGGATCCGATAAAGCCCAACCCTTCATCCTGAATCACGATCTTGAGGCACGCTAAACAGGAGGAGCTCACCGAGGAGGACGGCATGAAAATCATACCCACGCCATACTGGCCCGCAGGCGGCAGGATAAAACCAAGACGCGCAGCCTCCTTGCGAAAAAAACGATCCGGAATTTGAATCAGTACCCCGGCGCCATCCCCGGTGGTCAGGTCACCACCCACGGCACCCCGGTGCAGCAGATTCTTCAGCACTTCAATGCTGTCGGACACAATCTTGTGCGTTGCGGTCCCATCAATGTTGGCCAGAAAGCCAACCCCACAATTGTCATGTTCATTCGCGGGATCGTACAATCCCTGTGGAGCCGGCATTCCATTTAAAGTCCGTGATTCTGGCTTTTGCATAAGATCCTTCTCAGCAAGGTGCGATAAACCCCGCCGGAAATAATCCGGCGGGGTTGTCATGATTTCACGACGCAACAATCAACGACAGAAGAGCATATCCGCGTAAGTCGGAAGCGGCCAGCACTCGGCACTGATGAACGGCTCAATGCCGTCCGACACCTTGCGCAGTTCGACCATGGCGGGAATCACGCTATCCCGGTAGGCGACAGCCTTCTTACCAACGACCGACTCGTCTGACGCCGCTGAGACCTTTTCAGCAAGCTCGTCAATCGCTACGCTCATATCCGTGGCGGCATCATTGACTTTCTGAAGCAACAGAGCCTGAGCCGTAGCATCCACGCCAGCCGCTTCAACCGCATTGACGCTGTTCGCCAAAGTGGTGGTGAAGTTGATCACTGCCGGAAGAATCTCACGCCGGGCCATGGACAACATCGTTTTGGCCTCGATGTTGATGGTCTTGATGTAGTTCTCCAGGAGGATTTCGTGGCGCGCATGGATCTCACCCTTGGGAAGCGTGCCGTGCTTGATCAGCACCTTGGCATTCTCCTTGTCCGTCATGGCGTTGATTCCGTCCACGCAGTTCCGGATGTTCGGCAGACCGCGCCGGGCCGCTTCATCCACCCAGGCCTGTGAATAGTTGTCGCCATTGAAGATCACCGCTTCATGCTCCACCGCATACTTCTTGAGCAGCGACTGCACCTTGGCATTGAGGTTCTTGGCGCCTTCGAGTTCATCAGCGATCTCCGACAGGGCATCGGCCACAATCGTGTTCAGGACGAAGTTAGGGCCGCTGAGGGACTGCGACGAACCGGGCATACGGAACTCGAACTTGTTTCCTGTAAAGGCAAACGGCGAGGTCCGGTTGCGGTCAGTGGTGTCCTTCGGAATGTTCGGCAGCGTGGTGACCCCCAGCATCAGGTGGCCGCCCTGTGTAGAGCGGTTGGCGCCGTTCTTTTTGATCTGCTGGTAGATATCCGTAAGCTGCTCACCCAGGAAAATCGAGACAATCGCGGGCGGCGCCTCATTGGCACCCAACCGGTGATCGTTCCCGGGCGTGGCCACCGTGGCGCGTAGCAGGCTGGAGTACTTGTGCACCGCGCGGATCACCGCGAAGAGGAACACCAGGAACTGCATATTGTCGTGCGGGGTATTGCCGGGGTTCAACAGGTTGATCCCGTCATCCGTGCTCAGCGCCCAGTTGTTGTGCTTGCCCGAGCCGTTAACGCCTGCAAAAGGCTTCTCGTGCAACACACAGACGAAATCGTGCTTGCGCGCAATGCGCTGCATCAGATCCATAGTCAGCTGGTTGTGGTCGACGCCAATGTTGACCGTCGCATACACCGGAGCAATCTCATGCTGGGCCGGCGCCACTTCATTGTGCTGCGTCTTGGCGGAAACGCCGAGTTTCCAGAGATCCTCGTTCAGATCGGCCATAAAGGACGCCACGCGCTCGTGGATGGAGCCGAAATACTGGTCCTCCAGCTCCTGTCCTTTCGACGGAGGCGCCCCAAACAGGGTGCGCCCGGCAAGGCGGAGATCGATGCGCTTCTCGACAAATTTCCGGTCAATCAGGAAATATTCCTGTTCGCCACCCAGCGTCGCGGTGACCCGCTTGCTGGTGTAATTTCCAAGGGCGCGCAGCACCCGGACCGACTGCTTGTTCAACGCCTGCATGGATCGCAACAGCGGCGTTTTCTTGTCCAGTGCTTCGCCGGTATAGGAGGCAAACGAGGTGGGAATGAACAGCGCGGTGTTGGAGCCATCGGTTTTGATGAAGACCGGGGAGGTGCAATCCCATACGGTATAGCCACGGGCTTCAAAGGTGGCGCGAATGCCACCTGAGGGGAATGACGATGCATCCGGCTCGCCCTGGGTTAATTCCTTGCCGCTGAACTCCATCATGATCCGCCCGTCCGTTGTCGGCGAAATAAAGGAATCATGCTTCTCCGCCGTGATCCCGGTCATCGGCTGGAACCAGTGACAGTAGTGAGTGGCACCCTTTTCGATCGCCCAGTCCTTCATCGCATTCGCCACAACATCGGCCAGGGAAGGATCCAGTTCCTTGCCCCCGTCAATGGTCTCGCGAAGCTTCTTGTAAATGTTCTTCGGCAAGCGGGCCCGCATCACCCCGTCATTGAACACATTCGATCCGAACAACTCAGGCAACGATTTTTTGTCCGATTCAGTTTCGCAACAGCAGTTCATAATATTTCTGTCTCCTTAATGTTTAACGACTTAAAAATCATAATTTGAACTAGCAAAAGTCATGCCAGAATTACAGATCTATCTGCATTTGCTTTACTATCAACGACTAACAAATAATGAGAGCGCTACGCCGACCTTAGTGAAACTATGCAAAACGACATATTTGTTCCTTTGTGAGCCAAATAGTTTCAATTTTGCACTACTCGATGCGTCGCGCGACCCTTCCCATTCCCGTACGGAATTTTATGCGTGAAATTCAGCCAGGAACCTGCGTACTCTTTCACCAAATTCATGGCTAATCCAGAAGAAAAAACAGATTCGTCCGGACTCCCCTTCTTCAGCACAGGGATTCCCTCGCTAGATGCCATGTTAAAAAACCTGGCTGCCGGCGATAATGTCGTCTGGCAGGTGGATGACATTGAGGATTACCGGCCACTGGTGGAGCGGTTTGTTCAGCATGGCCTGACCACCGGAGCGCCCCTTGTCTATTTCCGGTTTGCGAGTCATCGCCAGCTCATTCCCGAGACACCCGGGGTCGAGATCCACAATGTCGAACCGGAAGCAGGTTTCGAGCATTTTGTCGGGACCATTCTCAATGTGATCGAACGCAAGGGACGCGGAGCCTTGTATGTCTTTGACGGGCTTTCCGAGTTGGCGGCAGACTGGTACAGCGACCGGATGCTGGGTAATTTCTTCATGATCACCTGTCCCTTCCTTTTTAAACTCGACACCATTGCCTACTTCGCGCTCTTCCGCTATCATCATTCCTTCCACGCCGCCGAAAGCATTCACCAGACCGCGCAACTCGTTCTGGATGTCTACCGAAACCGTGATCGTTTTTTTGTCCAGCCGCTCAAGGTGGATCGGCGTTACTCTCCCACCCTGTACATGTTGCACGAGTGGACAGAGGGGGATGACTGCATTCCGGTCACCTCCAGCACGACCATTTCAGAAACCCTGGCCGGCATCTCGCAACCCTGGCTGGATTTCTCGGCCACCCGGCCCGGGATCTGGATGAAAAATCTGGCTCGCGCCCAGAAGACCATTGAGGCCATGCGGCTCGGAGCCGCTCCGGTGCAGGACATCCAGGAATCGTTCCAACGCCTCCTGCGAAGCGCCATTACGCGGGATGAAAAATTCATGCCGCTCATCTGCCGGTATTTCGACCTTCCCGACCTCATGGCCATCATCCAGCGAATGATCGGGACAGGCCTGATCGGGGGAAAATCACTCGGCATGCTGCTTGCCCGGGCAATTCTGCGGAAGAAGGCACCACTCCTGTACGAAAAACTTGAACCGCATGACTCCTTCTTCATCGGGGCGGATGTCTATTACACCTATCTCGTCCAGAACGGCTGCTGGGAATTGAAGCGGGAGATCGGAGATGCACTGGCATCCGACTCGCGACACGAAGAGCGTCAGAAGAACCTGCTTTCAGGAGCCTTCCCGAACCATATCCGGCGCCAGTTCGTGGAGATGCTGGATTACTTTGGACAGTCCCCCATCATCGTCCGGTCCAGCTCATTACTGGAGGACAGTTACGGAAACGCCTTTTCGGGAAAATACGAAACCGTCTTCTGCGCCAACCAAGGCACTCCCGAAGAGCGGCTGGAAGCCTTCATGGAAGCGGTCCGGCATGTCTACGCCAGCACGCTCAGCCAGGAGGCCCTCGCCTACCGCGCCCAGCGCGGACTCCTCGAGCAGGACGAGCAGATGTCGCTCCTGATCCAACGGGTATCCGGAGCGTTATATGGCGATAATTATTTCCCTCAGATTGCCGGGGTCGGCTTCTCCTTCAACCCCTATGTCTGGAACGAGGACATTGATCCCAAGGCGGGGATGCTGAGGCTTGTCTTCGGACTCGGCACCCGCGCCGTCGACCGCATCAGCAGTGACTATACGCGTCTGATCGCCCTCAACGCCCCAACCCGGCACCCGGAAGGGAGCGGGGCCGTCGGCATCCGGTTCAGCCAGCGTGATGTGGATGTCCTGGATCTGCCCCAGAACAAACTGACGGCTAAGGAATTCAATTCAGTCATTTCAGGAATCCCGTCGGAATCCCTGTCGCTGGATCTGTATTCCGAAAAACTCCCGGCCGCCGCCTCCGAGTTCCGTCATCTGACCTTCCGGAAACTGATTGAGGACACCCCCTTTGTGGGCGTCATGCGAGAAATCCTCAGCACGATCCAGGAAGCCTATGCCTATCCCGTTGACATCGAATTCACCACTAACTTCCTGCCCAGCGGGGACTACCGGATCAATCTGGTTCAGTGCCGCCCGTTCCAGGTTCGCATGACCGGTGACTCCGCACGGATGCGCGCCCCCTCCTCCATCCGCAAGCAGGATCTGCTCATGGAAAGCACAGGCCCTGTCATCGGGCAGAGTGCGGCCATTCTGGTAGACCGGCTGATTTATGTGGTTCCCTCCGTTTATGGGAAAATGAGCGAAAGCGCGCGATATTCCGTGGCACGGACCATCGGAAAACTGAACCGCCTGAAAGCTCCGGGTTCTGCGCCGGTAGTGATGCTGGCGGGACCGGGACGCTGGGCCACCTCCACGCCCTCCCTGGGCATTCCGGTCTCCTTTGCCGAAATCAACTCCGCCTCCGTCGTCTGCGAAATCGCCGCCATGCATGAGGGTCTGGTGCCTGACGTTTCGCTCGGCACCCATTTCTTCAACGACCTGGTGGAACTCAACATGCTCTACTTCGCCATTTCGCCCGATAAGAAGGGGCACGGCCTCAACACACCACTCCTGTTAAGTCTCCCGAACCGGCTGACCACCCTCCTGCCGGAAGCCACCGCAATGGAGCAAGCCCTGCGGGTCGTGGATAGCACAGACATTCCCGGCGGCCTCCATCTGAATTTACATGCCGACACCGTCAAGCAGAAGGTGGTCTGCTACCTGGGGAAATAGTCGGCGGCAGGCCCCGTCTTTCTTCTTGCGTGCCGCTTCCCGCATAACCTATGGTTCCGATTCATGAATTACATCAGCACACGCGGGGACTCCGGGGCACAGGGATTTCAGGAGGCGGTCATGACGGGACTCGCCAGGGATGGCGGCCTCCTTCTGCCATCACACATTCCGGATGTTTCCGCTCATCTTTCACAATGGCAGTCGCTCTCCTACCCTGATCTAGCCATTGAGATCATGCGGCTCTATGCCGATATTCCCGAGGCCGACCTGCGGGATATTGTCACCCGAAGCTACGCCACATTCCGGCATCCGGATATTGCTCCGGTTCGCAGCGTCGGAGACATGCATATTCTTGAACTTTTCCACGGCCCCACCCTGGCTTTCAAGGATATCGCCCTCCAGTTTCTTGGAAATGTCTTTGAATATGTGCTGAAAAAAAACTGTCGCGAACTGAATATCCTCGCGGCCACCAGCGGGGATACCGGGAGCGCCGCCATTTGCGGAGTCCGTGGCCGGGAACGCATCCGTATATTCGTCATGCATCCCAAAGGCAGGGTCAGCCCCCTCCAGGAACGACAAATGACCACCGTGCTGGATGGGAATGTCTTCAACATCGCCGTTGAAGGAACCTTCGATGACTGCCAGCGGATCATGAAAACCATTTTTAGCGACCTCGCATTCAAGGATTGCCACTCACTGGGCACGGTCAATTCCATCAATTGGGCACGGGTCCTGGCCCAGGTTGTCTACTATTTCTTCGCTGCTTTCCGCGTGATGCGACTGACCGGCGCCCGGGAAGTCCAGTTTTCCGTCCCCACCGGAAACTTTGGCGACATTTTTGCAGGGTATATTGCCGCCAGGATGGGGCTCCCCATCCGGCGCCTGATCCTGGCGACCAATGAGAACGATATCCTCTCCCGCTTTTTCAAGTCAGGGTCTTACAGCGGCGGCCCGGTTCATGCCACCATCAGTCCTTCCATGGATATTCAAGTGGCCAGCAATTTTGAACGGTATCTCTATTACCGGCTGGGATCCGATCCAGTGGCCGTTCGGAATGCCATGATGCAGTTTGAATCCACGGGAGCGCTTGTAGTGCCGCCGCAGGCCAACGGTCAGATAGACGACCTGATTGTGGCTGGAGTCGGCACCACCGCTCAGACCCTCACCACAATCCGCGAAACCCATAATCAATACGGGTACCTGCTCGATCCCCATTCAGCCGTAGGCGTTCATGTGGCAAAGCCCTACCTGCTCCCTGAGGCCCCGATGATCTGCCTGGCCACGGCGCATCCTGCAAAATTTGGCCGGGCCATTCAGGACGCCACCGGCAAAAACCTGGCGCATCATCCGATTCTGGATGCCCTGCTTAATCTCCCCACCCGTTGCGCCACTCTTCCGGCTCGGGATACCGAAATTCGCCGTTACATGGAAGACAAGATGGGAACCTCAGCGTGCCGTGCGTGCGCGACAGGATCCTAACTGTCAGTGGGAAAAGGGATCGTAGCGGCGCGCCAGGGATTGGCGTGCCAGGGAATGCCAGAACTGCCTGAAATCCAGGCTCATCGCCTTGACATCCACACCCTTCAGCATGGATTCAGTCGCCTCTTCCGCCGTCTTCCCCTCAACCTGCATAGCCGTTGCATAGTTTTCCAAAAGTCCGGCAAACGGCGAACTGGCATCGCTACCAAATCCTTTCTTCAGATAGTAAACCACGGCCCATGCCATGGCATAATTGTCTTCCCGCTCTAATGGATCCTTACAATAGAACTGCTCCCAGGAAATCCGGAAAACCGAATTAAGATCGAAGACACCCTTTTCCAGAACGGCTTTCACTCGACCAAGCGCCCGGGGATCCTCCTCAATCCGAATGCGCCCATTGACTATAACCGCATTTTCAAAAACTGGGCCATCCCCTCATTGAACCACATCGAAGCATTGGCCTGATCCATGGCATAAAAGGCGTATTGATGAAATCCCTCGTGAAAAGCCAGCCGAAACAGGCTTCGCCGCTTCTCCTGGCTACTCCCCTCGACCACCGGCCGGATCAACATCTCCTTCCGATCAGGAATCCATACTCCGCCCGTCCATTCCAAATTAGGTCCGACATACGTCTTATATTCCAATGGCGTCGCCGGCATGCGAATCACACAAACCGAATTTTTTTGGCTCTCAGAAAGAGAGCGTGCATACGCGACCCGGATCGTTCCCATGGCCTTGTCAAGTTGCTCCACCATCAGCTTGGAGCTTCCCTTCAGGTTCGAGAGCACGATGTAATGGGAAGACTCGCGAAACCACCACCCTGTCATGTTGCGGATGCTCTCTTCAGCCTGCTTGCGGGCGATCAACAAGTCGTCGGATTTCCCGGCATCCCCCTTGGCCGTGGCGGAAGAGGACTTACTCACCACCGACGCCGGTTGCATGATTGTCAAAAAAGATAGGGAGGCAACAAATTCCTTCTCAACAGATCTCATGGCCGTTTCCATGGGAATTTTCGGACTGACTTCAAATATCGCAGCGATCCAGGTGGCGGGACTCGTGCCTTCAGCATTTCGATTCAATCGGAACGCATACGCCACACGATAGGGATCAGCGGGACCCAAACAAAAACGGATAATCGGATCCACACGCGCCGACAGGCGCTCCACCTTTTCGCCAGTTATGGCCCGGCTTCCGGTGTAATCCGCCATCCAACCGCGCACATCGTCCTCGCTCTGGACAAGCCCACCAACGGCTCCTGCTCCCGATACGTGTTCCTGATAAACCTCACGGGTCACATGGGGATCCTTGAATCCCGTGGGCAAACGATGAGTCATGCGAATCAGCACCAGGTTATTCTCATATCGCCCCGTCCAGCGCCCCGCCTGCTGCGTGTGCCACCACAGATCTGCGGGCTGATAACGCTCTTCCTTCCGTTTCTCATTCCCGCCGACCGCACTGTAGAGGAAGACCTGGGGAGAGAATGGCGGCATTTCACAGGAATCAGGCATCAGGTTGACACGCAAGCCGAGGCTCGGGAGGTCAACCGGCTTTTTAAATCGCAAACACGGCGTTTCCGCCAGGGCCGGAAGCGACGATCCCGCCTCCATAAAAACAAGCAACAGCACCACTCTCAGCCATTTCATGGAATTGACCATACCCTAATCATCCTGCTCTTGTCCATTTCAGCAAATCGTCTCTGCATGAATTGCATTGAGAAGGCAACTTTGTTATGAACCGGTTTGTGAAAACAAAGCCGCATCAGGAATCGCGCATCACGTCCGCCCCCGTGTTCAAATCCGGAATGGAGGTTCTCCTGGAACATCACCCGGACTGGCTTGAGGACCGCCGCGTGGGGCTGGTCAGTCACGCCGCCGCCGTGGATACAAAGGGAATCACCTCGGCCGAAAAACTAGTTCACTCGAAAAACGTCCGCCTGACGGCGCTTTTCGGCCCCGAACACGGATTCGCCGGCCTCGCTGCGGCAGGAGAATTGACGAAAGACGAAACCCATGCGCTCTGGGGCATCCCCATCTATTCCCTTTACGGTGAAACGCGCAAGCCGACTCGCACCATGCTGGATGGCGTGGACACACTCATCGTGGAATTTCAGGATTTAGGCGCCCGCCCCTACACCTACGTCTCCACCCTGCGGCTCGTTCTGGAAGCGGCCGCTGAAACCGGAAAAACGGTCATCATTGCCGATCGTCCGGTCCCCCTTCCCCTCAGTATTGACGGCCCCCTGATGGACCCGGCCTTTGAAACATTCGTCGGACTCATTCCCGCCCCAATGCAGTATGGCATGACTCAGGGCGAGACGGCCCGATGGCTGGTTGAGACGCTGGGATTGACCGTGGATCTCCGGGTTTGTCCTATGCAAGGCTACTTCCGCGAAGTCGTCAGACAACCCTTCTGGCCGGAATGGATCCCCCCCTCCCCGCGTATTCGATCCTGGGAATCCGCTTGCCTGTTTACCTCCACCGTTTTCGGCGAGGCGCTTCCGGCCCTGGATTATGGCTCCACCACGCTGCAATCCTTTCAGATTATCGGCGCGCCCTGGCTCGACGCCAAACTTCTTCTGAGTGGATTGAACGCAGCGGCCTTACCAGGCATCACCTTTGAGCCGGTGCGTTATGAGGCCATGACCGGCCTGTATGCAGGAACCGAACTGAATGGACTCAAATTGGTCGTCACCGACTACAGGACATTCCGGCCCGTTTCCACAGCCGTCACGCTCCTAGCAGAAATCCAATCCCGCTACGGGGCCTCCGCACTCTGGGCGGCTCCGGGAACCCGCCCTGAATGGTTCGACAAACTTTTCGGAACCGATACCGTTCGCCTCGCGCTTCAGGCCAACACTCCGGCTCCCGAAATTACAGCCTCCTGGCAAGCCTCCCTCGACCTATTTAAGGCGACCAGAAAAAGACACCTGATCTACTCCCAAAGTCGCCTGAACCCTGAACCCCGAACCCCGAACCACTCTTCATGAATCACCCCAAAAAAGCCATTGTCCTGGCCGCCGGGTACGGGGCGCGATTTCTTCCGCTGACGCTGATGAAGCCAAAACCCCTTTTCCCACTCTGGGGAAAACCAGCGTTGGGCCACACCCTTGACCTTCTCAAAAGCTGGGGGGTACGGGATGTGCTCGTCAACGCCCACCACCATGCCGGGCAAATCCTGGAGTATCTCAAGACCGTCCCCGTTCCAGGTCTCCGATGCCAGCTTTCCTACGAACCCGATATCCTCGGAACCGGCGGTGCACTCCCCAAAGCCCACTGGTTCCTTGACGGGGACCCCTTCTGGATGGTGAATGCCGATGTGCTGGCTGATCTGTCCTGCAAACCCCTTCTGGACTCTCATCATCGAAATGACTCCATCGCTACCCTCTGGTTGCACCCGGACCTCGGACCTCGCACCGTCGAGCACCGCAACGGACTTGTCACCGTTTTTAAAAGCCCTGTTTCCGGCACTGAGGGAACCGCCACATTCTGCGGCCTGCAACTCCTCTCTCCCGAAATTCTTGATTTCCTGCCGCCTGCTGGATTTTCATCTATTATCGACGCCTATGAGAACGCCTTGATTGCCGGTAAAAAAATCGGGGGTGTTATTGTACCCGGCTCCTACTGGGCGGATATCGGAAAACCGGAAACCTATCTGGCGACACATCAGGATATGATGACCCATCCCCGGTGGAAGAAAACCATTTCGCGCGGAAAAAAATCGTTTGCCTGCGGACGGAATGCCAAGGTCGCTCGGGACGCTGTGGTCACACGGTCGGTCCTCTGGAATAATGTCACCCTGGCTCCCGGGGCACGGGTTGAGAATGCCATCATTTCTGACGGAGTGACCGTGCATGGGCGAGCCTCCTACATGGTCATGCGCGCAGACCATTTTCAGGATCCGGTTTTAGCGCGGATTCTCAAGACCCTCCAATGGCCTCCTCGCGCCACAACGGTGATGCCGCTTCCGCCCCGTGGGTCGGCCCGTACCTTTACCCGCCTTGTCACGCCGGAAAAAAGTGCGATCCTGGTCCGGTATACACTCGAACGCCCTGAAAACGGCCTTTACACACGGCACGCCCGATTTCTGGCGCGGTGCGGAGTGCGGGTGCCGGAAGTCCTTTTGGATTGGCCGAAAGAGCAGGTCTGTGTGCTTGATGATGCAGGGGAAAACAGTCTTGAACACCTCGTCCCCACCCTGTCCCGTTCCGAGTGCCTGGCGCATTACCGGGAAACACTCGACTCCGTGGCCCGATTGCACGGTCATGCCACCCAGGCCTGGAAGCGGCATCCCATTGAGCTCTCCATGCCCTTTACGCGGCATCTCTACGAATGGGAGCAGAATCTTTTCTGTGAACAGTTCCTGGGCCGGCATCGCCCTGTCAGCGGAACTGATCTGACTGAAATCCGTCGGGAGTTGGCACGACTCATTCCGGCACAACTACGGGCACCGCGGGTCATCATCCACCGCGATCTACAGTCGAGCAATGTCCTCGTCAAGGATGGCGGCATTTTCCTGATTGATTTCCAGGGGATGCGACTGGGCACGGCGGCCTATGATCTGGCGTCGCTTCTGTGTGATCCGTACGTCAACCTTCCGGATGATATGCGCAACGATTTGTTGGATTACTATCTCGGGCTGGTTCCGGATCCCGGCCCGGTGCGGGATCTGTTCTGGGTTGCCGCCGTGGAGCGGTTGGCTCAGGCGTTGGGCGCCTTTGGCCGGCTCGGCTCCGTTTCCACCACCGCGTACTTCATGAAACACATCCCCGCCGGAGTCCGGCAGTTGCAACACGCCCTCAGCCATGTTCCCGGCCTGCCCCGACTAAAGAAGTGCTTAGAGGGCTAATCGCCGGGCCCTCATCGTAATCTTAATCGTAATCGTAATCCTCTTCTCTTGTTGTGACCCTTCATGTGGTTGGAAGGATTACGATTACGATTAAGAGTAATGGGTCACTGACGAGGGGGTAAGTAAAAGGACCGAAGGACTTGTAGTAA
>JBAXMJ010000075.1:0-13192 GCA_037134355.1 bacterium
CGGCTCGGAGAGCCGTCCCTACCCTGAGTTCATGTCCAGTCAATTATGAGACCATCCCCTGACCCCTATTTCTTCTCTTCTTCCTGCTTCAGAATCAGGATGAAATTGTAGACATCCTCCAGGGTACGAATGGTTCGAACGCGTTCATCCTCGCGAATCTGAACTTTGAACTGCTTCTGCAATGCCACGATCAAATCGACGATATCCAGACTGTCGAGCCCAAGCTCGTCGAAAATCTTCGCCTGGGGCGTCAACTTCTCCGGATCGATTTCAAACGCATCCTCAAAAACCTTGTTGGTCAGTTTGATAATTTCTTCTTTTGTCATAGTCTCTTCCCTCTTACCTGAACCCCGAACCCTGCCCCATCCCTCTGCCTACTAACTCATCCTGCATACCAGAACCGCGCTGATTCCGCCAAACGCAAAACTGTTTTTCACCACGACGCGGGCCTCGCGCTTCAGCGCGCCGCCCATGATGTGCCCCACTCCCTGGCATTCGGGACTGACATTCTGCAGGTTCAACGTCGGATAGAGCAATCCTTTCCGGATGCCCGCGAATGACGCCGCCAGCTCAATGGCCGCCGAGGCGCCAAGCGTGTGGCCGATATACCCCTTAAGACTACTCACGGGCACCTTCGCCCCGAATACCTCGGCGATGGCCTCAGCCTCTTCCTTGTCGCCCTGCATCGTCGCCGTGGCGTGGGCATTCACATAATCCACCTGACTGGGCTCCAGTTGCGCCGCCCGCAGGGCCTCGTGCATGCAGGTGACCATCGCGGGCCGACTGGACTCGCTGACATGGTCGCCGCTACTACAGGTGTGATAGCCCAGAATTTCGGCCAGGATCGGGGCGCCACGCTTCACAGCGTGCTCATAATCCTCCAGCACCAGGATCCCGCCGCCTTCCCCGCAGACAAGGCCATCCCGGTCCCGGTCGAAGGGACGCGGCGTCTGCTCCGGGGTGTCATTGTATTTCACCGAAGTGGCGAACAACACATCGAACGAGCCCGTCACCGTGGGATGAAGTTCCTCGGCGCCGCCGCAGAGCATCACATCCTGCCGTCCGAGCCGGATCAGGTCGTAGCCGGCCCCGATCGCCTGCATGGCCGAGGCGCAGGCGGCGGATGTCGCCATGACCCAACCGTTCAGCTTCAGGCACTGGGCCACATTCATCGTAGCCGTGTGGGAAATGCAGTGAAAAAATTGCATGGAGGACAACTTGGTCAGGTCATGGTCGGGCAACATGGTTTCAAACGCCTGACTGATACTGATGGCGCTACCGGTGGTCGAACCCACCACGCAGCCCATCCGCCCGGTCGTGGCCAGAGCCGGATCGAGCCCCGCATCCGCCACGGCATCCTGTGCCGCCTGAACGGCAAAAATACTCAGCCGCCCCATGGATCGGCGGTTCAGACGCGGAATAAGCTTCTCGTCCTTCATCTCGGCAGGCGCCCCCACAAGGCTTCTCAACCCGAGATACTGGCCCCAGCCTTCCATCTTGCGCACCGCGCTGCGCCCGGCTTCAATGCCATCCGTCAGCGCCGCTACCCCGCGCCCGAACGGCGACACACTGCCCATTCCCGTAATGACAACTCGTCTTAGTTGCATAATGCTTCACCCACAAACCGGTTGAAATGATCCTTACCCAATACCGCCCGGGTCACAATGAACGAGGACATCATGGCCCCCGCAATCCCCGGCAACAGCGAACTCTGGCCGGCGGCAAAGAGATTACGCACGGGAAGCTTCCCGATCAAGTTATACTGCCCGACTTTCTGCTTGATCCCATAGGCCGAGCCGTCCGGTGAATTCAGATAGTCTCGATAGGTCAGCATGGACGCCGCGTCGAGAATGCGACAGCCACCCCGGTATTCCGGGTTAAACTTGGCAAGCCGCTCCCGGATCGCTTCCACCCGGCCAGCCTTGTAGTCCCCGTAAGCCGCCGAACGATGCCCGATGGTGGATTCGCCCCACTGCGCCACATGCTCGTAAAAGGACGGCTCAAACGCGGTCACCACGCCCCGGGACACGCCGCGAACCGGCTCGACGCTTTCGCAGATCACCAGCGCCTGCTCACCCCGATAGGAAGGATCCAGCAATTGCTCAAAATTCGCATTCGGGAAAAGGGAAACAATCGAGGATCCAAATCCCGGCGACATCGCTCCATCCCAAACCCCGTAGACTGTGAAAAACCCCGAGGACGCCTCGAAGGATTCCACCCGGCTGACAAAGGCCTTGGAGATATGGTTGCGGGGAAGAAGCTTCAGGATATGACTCGGATGAATCGTCAGAACCGCAGAATCGGCCGCCACTTCCTCGCCGGTATTCAGCACAAAACTTTTGGCGTGATCATCCGCCGCCACCCGGCATTCCGTAATCCACCGGTTGCACTGCACCTCCACACCCAATCGGCTGAAGGCATTCTTGAAGGCACTGATCAAGGCATCCCCGCCCCCCTTGAATCGGGCCGTCGATTGGTAGAGGTCATAACAGACCCGGCTGTGGGAGGCGAAGGAGACCTCCGATGGCTTGACGCCATAGCACATCCCCAGTCCGCACAGGATTCCCTTGAGCAGCGGATTCGAGGTCAGGCCGTCCAGGACATCCTTCAAACTGATGGATTCCTCATCCAACCGGTGCGCCGATTCCGTCAGCCGGGTCAGATCCATCGAGGCCGTCTGGGCACAGACCTTTTCAACCAAGTCAAAGTAGCGGTCAACCGCCTGAACTTCGCCCGGAAATTCATACTTGAGCTTCTGCCGGAGCGGCACAATACCGCAGGGCATTTCAATCACCCGGTTGTCGGCTTCGAACACAAACCTGTGCGCCCGTTCGGAAGCCATGAATTCCGGCTCCACAACATTCACCAGCCCGAGCACCGAGAGCATCCTGTGCAGCAGCGCGTCCGGAAGCAGTCCGCCGGTGAAATGGAACCCCGTATCAAACGGAACTCCCTGGCGCTGGAAGCGGGCAAGGGATCCGCCCAGGTGCGGGGCCTTTTCCAGGAGCAAGATCTTGCGGCCATTCAACGCCAGCAACAACGCCGCCGTCAACCCGCTGATCCCGCCCCCGACAACGATATGATCCCATTTTGCCATCTTTTGAAATCTCAACTCTACAATCTACAATCAACAATCATATCGCCAACCCCCCGTTGACGCCGATGACCTGGCCCTGGATATACATGTGCTCGTCGGCGCACAGATAATTCACGATCGAGGCGACATCTTCGGTTTTCCCGAACTTGCCTAACGGAATGAGGGGGAGAATCTGCTCCTTGGGAAGATGGGCCACCATCTCGGTCTCCACCACCCCGGGTGCCACCACATTGACGAAGATATTTTTCCGGCCGACTTCCCGGGCCAGGGCCTTAACCGCCCCGATCAATCCGGCCTTCGATGCCGAGTAGTTCACCTGGCCCGCCTGGCCGATCTGACCGGATGTTGAGGAAATCACCACAATCCGTCCCCGCTTCTCGCGCAACATGGAAAAGATGACCGGATGAATGACATTGTAGAACCCGTTCAGGTTGGTGTTGATCACGGCATCCCATTCGGCCTTGGTCATGAACACAAACAGGTTGTCGCGGGCAATCCCGGCGTTGAACACCACGGCATCCGGCGCCCTCTGATCCGCTTTCGCAGACAGGGCGGCCTTCGCCGCATCGTGATCACCCACATCGAATTTCAGGAGGTCGCAGGCACGACCCATCGCCTCAATGGCCGCCTTAACCTCGTCCGCCGCCGCCTGATTCTGATGATAGGTAAGCCAGATATCAAATCCAGACTGGGCGAGCCGCAGGGCAATGGCCCTTCCGATTCCCCGGCTTCCTCCAACCACCAGCGCCACTTTCGATTTTTGATTCGTCATAAGATCGTCCACGATAAGCAATTTCGTTTCAAAACGCCACAAGGACTCCGGCGCCGCCATAGACCCCGGCCGCCATCGGGGTGCCCGGGAAGTAGCCGTCGGATTTATCGCCGATCTTGCAGGTTACGCCGACATGGTCGCTGAACATCGTCGAAACTTCGCCGCAGGTATTCCACCCGGTGCCGTCATAAAGTTTTTCAGCCGATTCCGGCGTCTGCCAGAGATCGCCTAGCAGGGAGAGTTTCACACGCGAGCCGACCGGAATCTTATACACGCCGGCGCCATAGCCGTAGGTCTGATCCACCGAACTCTGCAGGTCGCGGGCATACAGCATCACCAGCGGGCCGGGCGTAATCAGGTAGAGATCCAGAAACCGCGTCACTTCCTCGGGACCCAGAAACGCCCGGGTTCCAACCGTCAGGCCAAATCCGCCGCCTAGAGGAATGACGGGCGGACGGACCTGCGTTTTTCCAGCGATAACATGATCGGCCACATAACCAACCATGGCCGCCAGAGCGGAAGGATCGACCAGATTCCAAATGGCAGCCGCACGGGCTTCGTCATAATTGTCCTTCAGCATGGGATCCTGATAATCGATGGCATAGTCGTTGTTCCACACATCCGCCGGATTGGCCTGCCGCCGTTGCGCCTGGCGCGCCGTAACATAGTAGGCGATGTCATTCCCGTTGGTGTAGGCATCCTGAAAATCCCCCCTTGAACTGGATGGATCCGGCGTGATCAGGCAGTACAGGCTGAAATCAATCTTCGCGATGGCCATCAGCGGGATCTTGGAGCCTTCTGTGCCGTCGCCCGTATACAGGTCCATCAGGATCCGGTGCGCCATCACCGAGTCGCCTTCCGTTCCGCCTGCGGCAATAACGATATTCTGCTCCACCGTCGTGGGATCCTTGTTCAGTCCTGTTCCACCCGAAAAGTCGAACCCGAAGGAATACTCAGGATCCAGGCTGTATTCCCGGGCCCGGGAGCCATGCCCGAACACCTCGTGCTGGAAGGTGCTCAACCCGGCGGCAAAGAAAAATTCGTAGGCGGGCGCCACATAGGAGGTCTTGACGGCCTTGCTCAAGCCCCGGCTGATGACGCTGTGTACGGTGACCACATCCTGCCCCCCATAGTCCATGGCAGGCTCGGATTCAAAGCCGAGGAAATAAGCGTCAAACACCCGATTCGTCAGGGGCGTCGCCTGAACCACACCTGACAACGCAATCACCAAACCCAGCACAACCATGACTCGCTTCATAAAAGAACCTCCTCCTAATCCTGAACCCCGACATGTCCGCCGTAGCCTTGGCGTAGGCGGAACCCTGCCCCCCCTACTCCTTACCCTGAACCCTGAACCCCGAACCCTGACCCCTTATTATTGATCAACGACTCAATGGCTTGAATCACAGTGGCGGGATCCGCCAGGGTATTCCGGCAGGGACCTTCCGGAGTCTGGTTGGAAACCGCCAGGACGGGCTTGGGAAATGCGGCAAAAATCCCCTGCACCAGCTCCTTGCTGCAGGCCACCGCCACCACCGCCTTGATTTCAGGACGCCGGGTCTGGATGAGGGCCTCCCGACCGCCACCCGCAATGCAGGCCACAACCCCTAGATCATCCCGTATCGCGGTCAGTGCGCCAATACTGCATTGTCCGCACCGCCGGCATTCATCCAGGCTGTGCATCACATTTCTTGAGCAGGATTGCTTGTGCAGACAATGCGGCAGGAGCAGCAGAATCTCCCCGGGCCGGACCTTGATCCGCCGCCAGCGCACCAGGCGATTGTTAATCGCAATGATCAATTTATGATACACGCCATTCTCCCGGATATATTAACCATCTCATTATTGTCTTTAAATGATCCGGGTAGGGAGGCCTCTCTGAGGCCTCCGCGGACGGCTCGGAGAGCCGTCCCTACCCTGAGTTCATGTTCAGTCAATTATGCGACCATTCATTAGCCATTCCTCTTAAGACTTCTTTTGTCGTTAAAAATAGTATACTAATTCCTTCCAGATATCCATAGGCAGGAAAGAAAAGACTAACATGGGTTCATTGATTCTTATCTCCCCGCACGGGTTTTGCGCCGGCGTCGAACGGGCGGTCGAAATCGCCGAGGCCATGCTCCAGAAATACCCGCGCCCTGTCTATTGCCTGAAACAGATCGTCCATAACCGCCAGATCATTGACGATCTCACCGCCAAGGGAATGGTGTTTGTCCAGACGATCCACGAGGTTCCCCGGGGTGCCACGGTGCTCTTCAGCGCCCACGGTATCGCCCCCGCCATCCGGGAAACGGCCCGGGAACTCGGACTGAATACCGTGGATGCCACCTGCCCGTTTGTCACCAAGGTCCACCAGGAAGTAAAGCGGTTTGCCGCGCAGGGGTATTCCATTCTCCTGATCGGCCACCACCAGCATGACGAAATCATCGGCGTGGCGGGCGAGGCCCCTGATCATGTCACGGTGATTGCCACGACGGAAGAAGCCCGCGCGGCTAAGATTTCAGATCCCGGCAAGGTAGCCGTGCTGACCCAGACCACCCTCAGCATGGATGAGGTGGCCCAGGTGATGGATATCCTGAAGAATCGTTTCCCAAACCTGAAAACGCCACCCGAGAGCGATATCTGCTATGCCACGCGAAATCGCCAGCAGGCGGTTCGGCTTTTCGCCAAGAAGGTTGACCGGATGATCGTCCTGGGCGCTGAAAACAGTTCCAACTCGAACCGCCTGGTCGAAGTGGCTGAAGCCGAAGGGTGCCCCGCCAGCCTGGTGAGCACTCTTGAACAGCTTGACACTCTTTCGCTCACCACCGTCAACCGGCTCGGAATCACCGCTGGCGCCTCAACCCCGGAACCTTTTGTCAACGCCGCCATCGCAGCCCTTGCAAAGAAGGGATTCCCCAGCCTGGAGAAACTGACCCTGATCGAGGAAGATATCCATTTCGCCTTGCCGCGGGAACTTCAGGCGGAATCGTAATCCTAATCGTAATCTTAATCGACTGTCCCGAAAATGATTACGATTACGATTAGGATTACGATTATGACTGATTTCTATCGAAGCAACATTCTCAGCCCTCACCCGAAATTCATATAGGTGCCTTTGGGGCCGGTCAGGGCATCATCCCACTTTTTAGGCTTCACGGAACCGAGTGTGGCGATCTTTTTGGATGACATCAGGGAGGGCTTGCCATCACGCTCGCGGACAGGAATCGTCGTGGTATCAAATTCCTGTTGCCGAATGGCGGCCGTCTCAGGGACATCGTATTGGACATAGAGTTGCGTCACCTCCTCGTCCGAAAAGAATAATATCTGCGCGCCCCGGGGAATGCACCGGTATTCCCGGTTGGTAATCGCATTACTGGTGAATTTCCGGATCTGGGTAAACCCGTCCTCATTGTACACCACCGTTAGAATCCTTTCGCGATCCAGTTTGGCGCAATGAATGAGCGTGGAATCCACAAAAAGTTTCTCGGGCGGCGGCACCACCTTGTACCGGCCGTCCTTCCACACCAGCAACAGCTTGTCGAGCGAGGAACACTCGAACAGGGGTTCCCCCCCGATCTTGTAACCGAGGTAACCCTTCGTCCGGTCCAGATTAAGCTTCAGTTCGGACGCGGTGAGCTCCCGGACACCAACTGCCTGGAAGGCTTCGATCTTCGTGCGCCTCGGAAAGGCCGGACCGTATTTCTTCTGGAGCTGCCTGAGATACCGCACCGCATACCCCGTCAGGTTGGCCAGGTTTTCGCGGGACTCGGCCAGTTCGACCCGGAGCGAATCCATATCCGCCCTGTTTTTTCCCAAATCAAACTGGGAGATGCGGCGAATGGCGATCCCCAGCAGCATCTCCATGTCGCCCCGTGTAATCTCACGCTGCAACGTCGGCAGGAAGGGCTCCAGTCCCGTTCGCACGGCCAGTTCCACCTCGTCGAGCGTTTGGCAGGTCTCAATGGCCTTATAGAGCCGGTTCTCGACAAATATCTGCACCAGCGTCTTCCGGTGCAGGTCCTCGGTCAGCCGCTTCTGCTGGACCTTCAACCGCCGCGTCAGTAGCTTCAATAACCGGTCGGTGTTGTGGCGGAGCACTTCCTCGACATCCATTTCCGC
This sequence comes from bacterium, assembly GCA_037134355.1. Classification (GTDB taxonomy): domain Bacteria; phylum Verrucomicrobiota; class Kiritimatiellia; order CAIKKV01; family CAITUY01; genus JAABPW01. The sequence goes on from JBAXMJ010000075.1 coordinate 7,971, forward strand.
AGGACGCCCGTCACGGATGACCATAATCCGGCTGGCCACCTGCGACTCGCACTGGGTAAAGGCATACAGCGCCTCAACGGCCCGTGCGGCGTTCTCCTCGGCCTGGAGTTGAATCTCGACCTCCACGTGCTCGGCCGTATAGTCGTTAATGCTCCGTAGTTTGACCTTGCCCTTGCGCCCCGCCTCCTCGATGGACGCGATCAAGGAATCGGTGGTGGCGCCGAAGGGTACCTCGCGCACCACCAGGGTCTGGGCGTCCCGGATCTCGATCTTCGCCCGAATCCGCACCGCGCCTTTGCCCTTCTCGTAACCGGTCACATCCATCAGGCCGCCCTGCTGGAAATCGGGAAACACTTCAAAGGACTTTTTCTGAAGAATGGCGACCTGCGCCTCTAGCAATTCATTAAAGTTATGGGGCAGTATGCGGGTGGATAATCCCACAGCAATCCCTTCGGCACCCAGCAACAGCAACAGCGGAATCCGCGCCGGAAGCGTCACCGGCTCCTCTTTGCGCCCATCGTAGGACGGCACCGTGTCGGTTAGATCGGGATCAAAAATCTCCTCCCGTGCCAGCGCCGTCAGGCGGCATTCAATATACCGGGCTGCAGCGGCAGGGTCACCGGTGAGCAGATTGCCGAAATTCCCCTGCCCTTCAATGAGATACTGCTTGTTCGCCAAAGTAACCAGCGCATCCCCTATCGAGGCATCCCCGTGGGGATGGAACTGCATGCTGTAGCCGACGATGTTGGCAACCTTGATAAACTTGCCGTCATCATTCACAAACAGAGAATGCAGGATCCGGCGCTGAACCGGCTTCAGTCCATCATCCACATCGGGAATGGCGCGGTCGCGAATGACATAGGAGGCGTACTTCAGGAAGTTGTCGTTGACCAGGTGCTTGAGCGGCCCTTCGGCGACGGCGGCGATGTCGCGGACCACGAGACGACCCTTGGCTTCGACCCGGTCGCCCGGCACCACAGGAGTCAACAACTCATCGCCCTGAAAAAGTTCTGTCTGCTCACTCATCAGCGGCCACCACCAGGTTATCCATGATGTATTGACGGCGTTCCGGCGTGTTGCGCCCCATATAGAACCCCAGAATGGCGGGAATGCTGTGCCGGTTTTCAACCTCCACCGGAGTCAGGCGCATGCCCGGCCCGATGAACTGCTTGAATTCACCGGGCGAAATTTCGCCCAATCCCTTGAACCGGGTCACCTCGGCCCCGCGGCCGATGTCCTTCACCGCCGCATCGCGCTCCTCTTCGGAATAGCAGTACAGGGTTCGCTTCGCGTTCCGGACCCGGAACAGCGGCGTTTCCAGAATATACACATGCCCGCCGTGGACAATCGGCTCAAAAAACCGGAGAAAGAAGGTCAGCAACAGGTTCCGGATATGAAGCCCATCCACATCGGCATCCGTGGCCAGAATCACCTTGTTGTAACGAAGCCGCTCGGGCGATTCCTCGACATCGAGGCTGCGCATGAGGTTATACAACTCCTCGTTCTTGTACATGACGTCACGATTGAGGTCGCAGGTATTGAGCGGCTTGCCGCGCAGGGTAAAGACGCCCTGGGTCGCGACATCGCGGGTGCTAGTGATCGAGCCCGCCGCCGACTGGCCCTCGGTAATGAAAAGCATCGACTCCGCGCCCGTGCCGGCTTTCCCGTCGAAATGGATCTTGCAGTCCTTGAGTTGCGGCACCCGGATCGAGGTGGCGCGGGAGCGCTCCCGGGCCATCTTCTTGATGGACTGAAGCTCTTTGCGCAATTTGACGGTTTCCTCGATCTTGAGGAGCGCTTTCTCGGCCGACTTCGGAGCCCGGTGCAGCAGATCCACCACCGCTTCACGTACCTGCTGGACCAGGTCGCTCCGGATCTCGGTATTGCCCAGTTTGTTCTTGGTTTGCGATTCGAAGACCGGCTCCTTCAGGCGGATGGCAATCGTTCCGGCCATGCCTTCGCGGACATCGTCGCCTTCAAACTTGCCCTTGGAAAACTCATTGAACGCCTTGACGATGCCTTCCCGAAAGGCGCTGAGATGGATGCCACCATCACTGGTGTACTGGCCGTTCACAAAGGACAGGAAGGTCTCCTCGAACCGGTTGGTATGGGTGAAGGCCAGTTCCAGGGTTTTGGAACGATGATGCAGAACCGGATACAGCGCCTCGTCACCCACCTCATCCTCCACCAGGTCCTTCAGGCCCTCCTTTGAAAAATAAACGGTTCCGTTCAGTTCGATTTTCAAACCGGCATTGAGGAATGTGTAGAGTTGAATGCGGCGCTTGAGATGATCGGCGACGAATGTGACCGTTCCAAAGATTGTCGGATCCGGCTCAAAGACGACCAGCGTTCCGTCGGGTTCATCGGTCTTGCCCTTCGACTCCTGTATGAGCTTGCCCCGCTTGAATTCGGCGGCGGCGAATTCCCCGTTCCGGTGACTGCATACCCGGAAGGCCAGGGAGAGTGCGTTCACCGCCTTGGTTCCCACGCCATTCAGGCCAACGCTGAACTGGAAGACCTCATCGTTGTACTTGGCGCCGGTATTGATGCGGGAGACGCACTCCACGACCTTACCCAGCGGAATGCCACGCCCGAAGTCCCGCACGGTAACCTTGGACTCCTCCACCGCCACCGTCACCCGGTCTCCGTATCCCATGATGAACTCATCAATGGCGTTATCCACCACTTCCTTCACCAGGACATAGATACCGTCATCATAGTGGGTGCCATCGCCGACACGGCCGATATACATCCCGGTCCGCTTGCGGATATGCTCCAGCGAGGAGAGTGTCTTGATCTTGCTCTCGTCGTAATTATGTTTCTTAGCAGCACTCATGAGTCTAAAGGGCGCGCATTGTACTCATTCGTGGAAGGAAGAAAGCAAAATAATACGCTTTCTCTTCTTCGCGTTCTTTGCGAACTTCTGTTCAAATTCTTTCATGATTCGGGTAGGGAGGCCTCTCCGAGGCCTCCGCGGACGGCTGGGACAGCCGTCCCTACCCTTGGAAGTGCATGACAAGAAAATCAAAGGAAGCGCCATGCATCAAACAGCCTTAGTCACTGGAGCCTCGAGCGGCATTGGACTTGAAATTGTGCGTCAGCTTTGCGGGCGGGGACTGCGGGTCTTCGCCACGGGCCGGGATGCTGGTCGGCTGGACGCCCTGCGCCGGGAAACCGGCTGTTTTGCCGAGCCGTTTGACCTCGCGCTTCCCGAGGCACCTGGTGCGCTCTATGCCGCGGCGAAGGCGGCCTTTGGGGTTGCACCCGATGTTCTCATTAATAATGCCGGCTTCAACCGGCGCAAGGCGCCGGTCACCGACATCACTGCCGAGGAGTTGGATGAGTCTTATGCCGTCAATGTCCGGGCGGCCGTATTACTCTGCCGTGTGGCCATGCGCGACATGATCCCGAGGAAGTCCGGCCACATCATCAATGTTGCCAGCACCGTCGTCTGGTAGCAGGTAGAGAACAGCAGCATCTACTGCGCCGTCAAGTGCGCCCTGCACGGCTTCACCGTTGCCCTTATCAAGGAAGCCCGGCCGCACGGGATCAAGGTCACGGGAGTCTATCCTGGCGGAACCGACACGCCCTTCCGCGCCATCGACCGCCCCGACTACATGAAGCCCGAAAGCGCGGCCCGGATGATTGTCGACACCCTGTTCGCCCCCGCCGACGTGAATGTCCACCAACTCACATTCCGCCCCTTTGTCGAAACTAATTTCTAAAGCCCGCCATCACTTCCGTGCGTCGAAGGTGTGGATACAGGACAAGGAAAGAATACGCTCATCCGCCGTGATCAGTGTGAGATTGAGATGTTTGGCGGTGGCCGCAAGAATCCGATCAGCGGGATCCTTGTGAAAATCCTTTGGAAGCGCATAGGCGGCCATGGCAATGTCATGGGATAATTCCACGGTTCGACTCCGCAATACATCCGTTGATCGCCGAATCCACGACCGGAGCGAACCTCGCAACTCAATCCCACCGCCTTCGATCAGGCGGGCAATCTCCAGAGTTGAGATTGTCGAAAGATAAAGATGATTAGCGGGATTAGCCAGTTGCTCCCGGGCCAAGACCCCCAACTCGCCAGGGCATTCCTGAGACCAGATCCAGACATGGGTATCCAGCAGCAAATTCACCGGTTCATTTCCCAATCCTGGCTTGAACCCGCATGGACAATATCAGTCTTGATACGCATTAAGCCCTTAAGTGAGCCAAGTTTGCGAGGCGCCGCCTGATCGCAAATGGGCACCACCTTGGCAAGAGGGTGCCCATGCCAGGTAATCAAAACGGGCTCTTCATCATGTTGCGCGTTCTTCAGCACAGCAATACATTTCGCTTTAAAATCTGAGATGACCATCGTTTTCATACCCATATGATACTAGGTCAACCCCCTAGGTCAACTATTTAAGACCTCATGACATCAAATCAATTAGCAAAACAACTATATAGTATAGTTCTATTTACAGCAATATGAAATTAAACATGAATACAAGGCTCAAGCAATGAACGCATAGCCCTAACAGCCTGTCGAAAAATACCCCGGACGCCGAGGCCGGCGTCCCTCCCAATTTTAAATTGCGGTATTTGTCTGTATTTTCGGGAGGGTCGGCGGCCGCGCCGACCGTCTTAACGGCGATTAGTTAGTTTTTCGACAGGCTCCTAAGGGACCACGCCAGACGCACACAAATAACCTGTCGCTATTGCCTTTTAGAAATCCAGAAGAATTTGAATAGAAGCTCGGTGGAGTAGAGATGCCCGCTTGCGCGGGCATCCCCCTCATCAAACCGGACGTGCAGATTTCCCGCATCTTATGTGGTGCACCACATAAGAAAATTGTGTTTCACAAGAGGCGTTCACAAAATAATCAATCCCAGTTTGATGAGTTGCTGATGGAATCCACCGCGAGGATTTGCTTGCGGATTGGGAACTGGCGGTCAATGGCAAAAATCCGTGAGTTTTAACATCGACAGGCCGGATGCACTGGATAAATCCGGGCGCCCTGTAGCCGCGCCGGTCACGGCGTGGTTTGAACAGAAGGAAACAAAGGAAACTAAGAATTATGGCTGGGGTTCTGCCAGAGGCGGAAGAAAACCATAACTTCCCTTTGTTTTCTTCGTTTCCTTCTGTTCAAATTCCTGATTGATGACGCCAGTAACTTGGCCCTAGGCCGAGTTTCCTAGTTACAAAAAAGTGTAGTTATATCTTGTTCTGAGTGAGCTAGT
>JBAXMJ010000076.1:0-13109 GCA_037134355.1 bacterium
AGGCGAACCAGCGGTCGCTCCGTACGGCTTGCGCCGCCGGAGAACCGCACCGTTCTGCGGGAAAGGAGATAAGAGATGTATCTGTTCATGATCAGCATGCTGGTTGTCTTCCTGATTATCGGTGCGGGTGTGCTTGTCCTCGGAAAGAGAGCCAAGTCGGTCCGAGTCAGCGAGATTTGGAAACTCTTCTTTGGACTCATCCTCGTTGGTGTCGGCAAAGGAATGAGTGACACGGATGTTTCCTTGCGGATTCCCAAGTTGGGGTTCTTGCTCGTCGGCGGGATTCTTGTGGTGTGGTTTGTCGTTGCGCTGATTAGACAATGGAGGAAACGGACCGCAGAACAAACCAGTCCAACCTAGCTCGCGTCCCGCTCGCAGGTTGACTGGCAACGTTGGGACCATATGATATGAACGGAACGATCTGGATACACATGGCCATTGCGCTCGCAGTCGTGTGCGTTGCAATATGGAGGCGTCGGTCGTATGTGGTTCGCACGGTTTGCGCTGTCTTGCTCTTTCTCTGGTTTCTGAACTTGCTTGGAGGAATGTACTGGACCATGCGCGGGGTTCCAAGGCCCGATCAGGAGAAGATGAAGAGCCAAGCTGAATACGGGGTCGCATGGCAGGACGGCGCGTCAAAGACGAGCAAGCGGTTCACTGACATTTGGCCCCCGATCATCTGTGTCTACGCAACCGGGTTCCTGATTCTTGCCGTGATTCCGTCAGGCAGGAAAAGTCAAAATGAGGAGTCCCAACCACCGGCCGCAGTCTAGGCTCGTAGGCTCGCCAGACTGAGCCGGAACGTTAGAGGCAAAGATGAAGAGAAACAAAATTATCAAAAATACTGGTACATGGTTTCTCGCCGGCCTTCTTGAGAGATTTCAACGAGATGACGAAAAGGCACAAAATGTTAACCGTCGTTGCTTCGTTTGGGAGAACCTGTATTTGATCGAAGCTGAGGACATGTCTGCTGCATACGACAAAGCCATCCGCCTCGGGCGCAATGAATGCCGAAATATCAGTCCATCAAAAGATAATGCAGGACACAAGGGTAGATGGGTATTCGACGGAATCTCGGAATTGATCCCCATTTACGAAGACATTCAAGATGAAGCGGAACTCCTCTGGACAGAATTTATGAATATTTCAGTGAAGCGCGCAAAAAGAATGGCTCGGACAAAGAAGGAATGGCTCCGCTTACGAAAATGAGAGACAACCAAGAAGGCAGCCTCTAACAACCGGCGGAACCGTCCGTCGCTGACGCGCCGCCGGTTCGCCAAGCGTTCGCACTGAAGATGAATATCGACAATCCAGATAAAATAGCCAAAGCCTGGCTCCAGGCTGGGCGGGAACTGGGGGTTGAGGTTGTTGCACCTTTCAGCCTCCGATCCCCGGCAGGCGAGGTCGTGGAGTATATTGCGCTGGTGCGCAACTTCGGAACGGATAAAGGGATGCTCCTCTTGGCGGATTTTGGGGCGAAGGGCTCAATGCAGCTTGCACAAGCGGAAGGATTCAGTTTCTCTTGTTTGTCGGAGTCGTACGCAGAATTTGACAGGCAGCGATTCATTGACGCATTGAACGACTGGGGGTGGACCGGTTCAGACAAACAGGCCCCAAATTGGTACACTGGAGAACCATGGACAAGCGAACCAGCTCTTTGACCGCGACGGCTCGCACGCTCGCCGCGGGTCAAAAGACTCGTTCGCCGCAAGAAGATTAAAAGATATCCCGCATGATGCAGAAGAGAAAGAGTCAATGGAACTGCTCGCATTATCGAGATTGCCCACACTGCACCTGAAAGCGGTGATGTTGATGGCATTATTCCTGTGGGTCGCGGCAGGTTCTACGCTTGCCGGAGATACCGTTGTCTCTTACCCCGCCCCACAGGGGGAGAAAGCGTCGGAGGACTACAAGGTCGATGCAGGGGGCAAGCCTGTCTTCGTCTACACGGCCCCCGTCCTGCGTGGTGGACCCGCCTCGTTCGCATATTTTGACTTCTCAGGGTCGGTTACCGTCTCGGTCGCCAGCACGCGCAAAATCGGCACCGTCAAAATCCTCCCCGCATCGTACGCCATCAAGCCGACCGTTTCCGGGAATAGCATCTCCTTCACGCTCAGCAAGCCCGCGAACCTGACCATTGAACTGAACGAAAGCACCGAACGCCCTCTGCATCTCTTCGCCAACCCGCCCGAGGTCGACCGGCCCGATCCGACCAGCAAGGACGTGATCTACTTCGGGCCGGGCATGCACGAGGTGACGACGCTCCGTCCGAAGAGCGGCCAGACGGTCTATCTCGCCGGCGGGGCGATCCTGCGGGCGAAGATTCCGCCCGACGAGAAGCCGACACAGGAGAAGAACTGGAAGGGGAACAAGGTCTGGGCCACCTTGCTGGAGACGGGCGGGGCGAAAGATGTGAAGGTCCGCGGCCGCGGCGTCCTCGACATGGGGCCGCTCCCCTGGCACGCCCGGACGGCGATGTGGTTCGGCGGCTCTACGGGCATCCTTGTCGAAGGAATAATCATCCTCGACGCCCCCGCGTGGGTCGTGGCGATGCACAATTCCACGAATGTTGTCATCCGCAACGTCAAGCAAATCTGCGCCCGCGAAAACAGCGACGGGATCGACATCTGCAACAGCCAGGACGTCCTCGTCGAGGACTGCTTCCTCCGCAACAACGACGACGAGGTTTGCGTTAAGACGATCTCGCCACCGCCCGCGATGGAGTCGAAGAACATCGTCGTGCGACGCTGCGTGGTCTGGAACGATCGCGCGCGAGGGCTCGGCATCACCTCCGAGACGCGCGCCAACATTTCTAACGTCCTTTTCGAGGACTGCGACATCATCCACGATTTCTCGGGCGGCGGCGAGTGCGCGGCGCTCGCGATTCTCGTCTCCGACTCGGGAACGATGAGCGACATCCGGTTTGAGAACATCCGGGTGGAGGACTGCCGGAACACCCTGGGCAACTGCTGGATCGGGGCGGACATGTGGGGACACGACAAGACGCGGGGGCACATCAAGGGCGTGACGTTCAAAGACATCGTTGTCACGGGCAAGACTTTCCCGGTGATGAAGCTGAACGGTTACGATGACGCACACCTGATCGAGGACGTGCGCATCGAGAACCTCCGGATTAAAGGAAGCCCGATCAGGGGCGCAGAGACGGCGAAGCTGCAAACCAACGCATACGTGAGGGGTCTCGCTATCGTTGCCGCTCCTGGCGGGATTCGGGAATCGGCGAACAACGTGCCGGACGATACGGCTCGCAAGCTCGCCGATCCTCAGCACTGACGTTGGATTGCAGAAGAAATGAATATTGGAAAAGGAATCAAGATCGGTGCGGCGTGGGGCCTAGGTTTGGCTGTCGTTGCGACAATTCCTCAGCTCTTCATGCCAATCGGTGAACCACGGCGAGGGGCCGATCTTATTGCGATGGCCAAGGCGGACTGGCATCGTGGGGATTTCTGGGCGGAACGGATGTTTTCATTTCTGGTCCTGTTTGTCGTCGGCTTCGTGATCGCTGGCTTGATCGGTGCATTCAGCCCGGAGAGGAAGATGAAATAGGAATCCAACACGCCGTCCGACCGTACGCGGTGAACCGCTCCGGTCAACGGCAACGTTCGACATAAGCAAATGAAACTGACAAAACTAAATTTATTCCTCTGCTGTTTTATGACCGGCTGTTCCAGCACAAGGGAATACAAGCCGGGTCAAGATGTGTACGAAACACAAACATCTCATGCATGCGTTACTATCAAGGCGTTGAATGCGTTGGCATCTGGTAACACAAACCACGCCACCTATCTTATGCAGGTAGAGGCGTTCATGACCGCTCCAATACTTCTGGAATTGGAAAGAAAGGAAACAAATATTCCAGAATGGCAGAGGCAGGACGTCCGGGAGTACTTGCGTGAATTGACGGGATATTTTGAAAACAATTTGGACAAAATTGACCCCAATCTGCCTATGACCCGGCACTGTGTTGCTGCACTTGAGCAAATGCTGACAACAGAAGCGGATAAAATGCGCATTCAAGCAATCAAGAATAAGTTGAAGGATAAAGCGTCGAACCAGCCAGCCCAAGCGACGGGCAAGCCCGCGCCTGGCCGGTAACGTTCGCCAAACAAAAATGAAACTTGATCTTGAAAAGGCACCGCTTACACTTCTTGTGGAAGGCAGACCCCAAGAGACAGCCGACCAGATTCAGACTCTCATGTCTCAACACTATGATCAACGCCTGAATGATGACGAGTTCGGACCATTGTATCGAATTGGAGAGAAGTACAAAGTCGGCGACAGAGTATTCTTCCGGGTCCAAACTTTCGCCGGCTCCCTGCTCGCACGCATGATGATTGATGTTGGCAGAAGGCAATTCCCAAGAGCCATACTGATGTCTATCTCGGGTGAAACCGAAAACGGCTATGAACTGGTAGAGCCAGAAAACACCGGAGTTCATATCGACAAGAAGTTGCTCATCAGAACTTGAGGAAGAGGCGAACATCGCGCTGCAGTTTACGCGGCGCGGCGCCGCGAAACTGAGCGCGGGCGTTCGGCCAACAAAATGAAAAATAAGATTAAAGAAATAATGCATGTGCAAATCAAGACAAGCCGGATAGTTGTGCTGGTGTTGACGCTGCTGATCTTTGTCCTATTGGGCTCTTGGCGCTGGATTGAAATGAAGGCACAGCCATTCTCGCTTTTTGATTGGTGGGGTGACGCCATCTGGGGGCTTTCAACTGACCTTGGACGGGTGGCCTTTGGGGAAATTATGGTCGGAATGCTCTACTTAATCCTGTGGACTTTGGGTTATGTGTTGATCTCGGCGACTCTCGGGTGGATCATTGCGGCCATTGTTGCCGTGATGCGAGCATCGAAAATGATTATGACCAAGCCGAACAACCGCGGTCAGGGTACGCTTCGCGCCCCTGCCGCGTGACGTTCGGGGCGACCAGAATATCAGAATTGAATACGCCAAGATCAAAAGGTACCATTTGAAATAATTGGAGGGATATCCTATGGAAATCGCACTACCCCTTGACAAAATGACTGTTGCGGACAAATTCAATACTTTGGAAAAAATATGGGACAGCCTCAAGCGAACCCCAAAAGATATTCCTGTACCGGCTTGGCATGCTGATGTTTTAAAGGCGCGCGAATTAAGGGTTCAGGAAGGAACCTCAGTGTATGGCGATTGGGGAGAGGCCAAACGTCGTATTCGAGAGCGAACCCGGTGAAAATCAGGATTCTTGACGAAGCTGAACGGGACTTGGTCGATGGGGTTCTGTTTTATGAAGCCCAAGATCCGGGACTTGGTGATTACTTTCTGGATTCGATATCGGCCGACATTGATTCGCTCCAACTTTTCGGCGGGATTCACCCGATTCGCTCGGGCCGTCACTGCTTGCTTGCAACGCGCTTCCCGTATGCCATCTATTATATTGTCGTGAGGCGCGTTGTGCACATTCAGGCCGTTTTGGATTGTCGCCGAGATCCGGTATGGAATGAAAACAGATTAAAATAATCCCGAACCAGCTCTTTGACCGCGACGGCTCGCACGCTCGCCGCGGGTCAAGAGTCACGTTCGCACCACGAGAATGATGAATAAGGATTTAGGAAAATCAGGCTGACATGGTTCTGAGCGCATGATAAATTGTCACAAATGAGATGCGCAGAGAGGACTTAACATGCCTGAGATATGTCGATTTTTCGGAATCATAATTCGGATGTTTTTTGACGAGCATAACCCTTCACATATCCATGCGGAATATCAGGGGAATAAAGCTGTTTTCGATCTGAATGGAAACATTACCAAGGGAGATCTCGGGTCGCGCACAGCCGTCCGGCTGGTGCGCGAATGGATTGACCTGCATGGCAACGAATTGCGTGAAGACTGGGAACTCGCTCAAGCGGGAAAAGAAATAAAGAAAATTGCCCCATTGGATTGAGGTGCATTATGTGGAATCTCAACGACGTACAACAGATTGAATATAAGTCCGATTATACTTTCAGGATTGTTTTCGATGATCGAACTAGCGGTATAGTTGATTTCTCTGAATATCTGCATCGTGGCCCCATTTTCGCTCCTCTCAAGAATATTGAATTCTTTCGGCAGGCGAAAATTGAAGGCGGAACAATTTCCTGGCCGAACGGGGCGGATATTGCTCCCGAGACTCTTTATGAGAAATGCGAACAATCGGGCGCACGCGACGGCTTACCCGCCGCGCGTGACCCGTGACGTTCGCATCAGGGAAATGATCAGAAAGTTGATTTGAAATGCAGATAACTTCCGATTAATATTTGAATCATGACAACTACCTTGGCAATTGACCGCTTATCAAGACCAGAAAAACTCCGCGTGATGGAGGCGATCTGGGTTGATCTAACCCAAGATGAAGTTTTGACTGAGTCTCCGGCGTGGCACAAGGCGGCTTTGGCTGAAACAGCGCGCAGGGTCAAAAATGGGGCAGAACCGATTCTTGACTGGGAACAGGCGAAACGGGACCTCCGGAAACGCATTCGATGAGTATCAAGATACTTGCTTCCGCATCCGAAGACCTTGATCGCGGGAGGATATTCTACTCGCGGCAAGGCGAGGGACTGGGGGAGTATTTTTTGGATTCCTTAGCTTCCGACGTTGATGCCCTTGCTCTATATGCTGGAATTCACCCCAAGGTATTTGGCTATTACCGCCTTCTCTCTAAGCGTTTCCCGTATGCCGTTTATTACCAGATCAATAGAAGCCATGATGTCATTGTGTGGCGCGTCTTGGATTTGCGGCAAGATCCCTTACGGATACAAAGGGCTTTGAAATAGTTGCGAACCAGAAAGTCCAGGTTACCTCGCGTCCCGCTCGGAACCTGACTTTCGTCGTTCGGATCGGAAAGTAGAATAACGATGAGCAACCACATGACGCGAGTGATTGTCGGCACACTCACTCTATTGGCGTGCAACACTGTCGGCGCTGCCGCGGAGGAGAATATGAGAGTACCGAACCAGAAGGTCCTTGACGCTGTCTCTTGGCTGGAAAAGGAAGCACACCGAATAATCCGAGCGTCAAAGCGTGAAATGAAGGATGGAACGGCTGCGTTCCCCCCCCAGGTTGGGATTGGGTATGAGGCGTTCTGGCTGCGGGACTACGAGTATACGTTGGAAGGGTCGATCGCGTCCTACTCAGACAAGGAACTGACCGACGCTTGCCGCCTCTTTGTGCGGAGTGTGCGTGCGGATGGCGCAGGCGTCGACTGCGTGAAGTTCGATGGCACGCCCATCTACAAGCCGGGTTACGGCAGCATGGGCAAGGAACCGGTGCTGGACGGTCCGCCGTTCACCGTGAGCGTAGCGTGGCAGACGTATCAGCGGACAAAGGACAAAGCGTTGCTGGTTGAGATGCTTGATCCGCTGATCAAGACCATGAACTACATGCCGCGCAACACGACCAACGGACTGGCGCATATCCCGTTTCCCGGCGAGCGTTGTCCGTACGGGTTCACTGACAGCATTCAGAAGTCGGGCGACGAGCTGTTCTGTTCGCTGTTGATGGTGCAGGCCGCGCGGCAGTTGGGCGACCTGCTGGAAGCGGGTGGACGCAAGGATGAGGCGCAAAAGTGGCGGCAGGAAGATGCACGGGGCGGCTCGAATGTGCGCAGCGTTTTCTGGGACAAGGAGGTCGGCCTGTTTCGGTCGACCACAGGCAACTGTAATGTGCCGGATATCTGGGGTTCGGCGTTTGCCGTCTGGCTGGGCGTCGCGGACGTGGGACAAGCGAAAGAGATCGCACAGTATTTCAAGGTGCACTACGCCGAGATCGTGCAGGACGGCCAGCTGCGGCACATCCCGGGATTCACCGATTGGAATGGGAAGAAAACGCCTGCAAACGATGGAAATTATCAGTCGGGCGCGTTCTGGGCTACGCCGGTGGGCTGGTTTGTCTACACGCTGGATCTCGTTAACTCCGCGCTGGCGGATCAGACGGTTGTGAACATGGTGGACCATTTCAAGAAGCATGGCGCTTGCGAATGGATCAGTGGTGAGAGTCGGCAGTTGCCGAATTATCTGGCGAGCGCCGCACTGCCGTTGGATGGAATCCGAGCAATGCTTGAACGTAGGAAGAAGGCACAACACCGCAACAATCCCAACAAGGCGGATGCAGGCGACTCGCAGTAGCTCGCGCCTGATCCGCAACGTTGGCGGAGCAATATGATAACCCATATAATAATATTGCTCGATATATCGTGACGTGATATTTTTCTTACATGTCAGAAGCCACATTCGAATGGGATCCCGGGAAAGACGCGGAGAATCAACGGCGGCACGGGGTAGCGTTTAACAAAGCGCAACATGCCTTTGCTGATTCCGGCCGCGTGATCGCCAAGGATGTCACCCACAGTAGGGAGGAAGTGCGATTTTTCTGCTTCGGTAAAGTCGAGGGAGGAATCCTGACGGTCCGCTTCACCTATCGTGATGGCAAGATAAGGATATTCGGAGCCGGCTACTGGCGGAAGGGAAAGAAAGTTTATGAACAAGAAAATCAAATACGATGAAGGCCCGATTAATGAAGTCCAGGTGGTCAGGGATTTCCTTCCGGCACCCGCTGATCTGGTCTTCAAGGAAGATCAGATCAAGGTGACTATTGGGCTCAGCAAAACCAGTGTGGATTTCTTCAAGGGCGAGGCGCGGCGCCATCACACCCAGTACCAAAAGATGATTCGCCGACTTCTAGACCTGTATGTAATGCAACATCAATCATGATCCGCCAACCAGCCAATGCTCGCGACGGCGAGTACGCCGCGCGAGATTGGAAACGTTGGGGTAACGAAAGATGACTGCCCTATTCACATCCCATCGATCATTGCGCCTGATCGCAGGTTGTGGTAAATTTAGCTGTTTTTTTTGACAGAAAGAGTAGGACTTCATGAGTGTTCGTGTCCGTTTTGCGCCGAGCCCCACAGGGCAGGTTCATATTGGTAATATTCGCGCCGCCATCTTCAACTGGCTGTTCGCCCGCCATAACGGTGGACAATTTTTGCTGCGTATCGAGGACACGGATCGAGAACGCTCCACCCCCGAGGCGGTTCAAACCATCCTCGGCGCCATGGAATGGCTCGGCCTGAACTTTGACGAAATCCCACTCTACCAGTCCACCCAACACGACCGGCATCGCGAGGCCGCTGAGAAGTTGCTGGCTGCCGGGCGTGCCTACAAAGAGGACAAGGGCGGCACCGGACAGGGCGAATGCATCATCTTCCGCATGCCGGGTACTGACATGGGGTTCCATGACGAGATCAAGGGCGACCTGCTCAAAAAGGCCGAGGACATGAAGGATTTCGTCATCGTCCGGTCCGACGGCTCGCCGGTCTTTCATCTGGCCAATGTGGTGGACGACATCACCCAGGGCATCACCCACATCATCCGCGGCGACGATCATGTCGAAAACACTTTCCGCCATGTGGCGCTCTACCAGGCGCTCGGCGCCCCAGTCCCCCGCTACGCCCATCTCCCGATGATCGTCAACGCCCAGGGCAAACCCTATTCCAAGCGGGATGGCGCCGCTTATGTCGGGCAGTTCCGTGACATGGGCTACTCGGCTGATGCCCTGTTCAATTACCTCACCCTTCTCGGCTGGTCACCCGGCGAGGATCGTGAAAAAATGACCCGCGACGAAATTATCGCCGCCTTCACCCTTGACCGGGTGAAAAGCAGCCCCGCCCAGATGGATATCCGGAAACTGACCCATATGAACGGACTCTATCTGGCCGACCTCCCCCTGGAAATCTTCGCCACGGGCGTGCGACGCCATCTCATCAAATTGGACTGGGGCCAGGCACTTGACGAGACCCTCTTCTTGAAGGTCTGCCGCCTGATGCAGTCCCGCACCCCGCTCTTCGTACAGTCGGAAAGCTGGAAGTATTTCTTCGTGGATCCCCTCGAATACGACGAAAAAGCCGTCCACAAAACCCTCCGCAAGGAAGGCGTCAAAGCCGCCCTGGAGACCATCCGGGATCATCTGGCCGCGTGCGACTTCACCGAGGCCGGCATTCAGCAGGCGATCCGCAGTTCCGAGGCGGCACTCGGCTCCGGCGAAGGCAAACTCAACCAGACCATCCGGATCGCCGTCACCGGCGTCACCACCGGCGCCGGCATCTATGAAACCCTCTGCGTACTGGGCCGGGAGCGATCCCTGGCCCGTTTCAACGACACCCTGACGACCCAATTGGGAGCCCCATGAGCACACCTGAACCCACAGCAGCACCCTCCGATTTCGTCCGTGATATCATCACGGCGGATCTGGCCTCTGGAAAACATAATCGCATCGTCACACGGTTCCCGCCCGAACCCAACGGCTACCTTCATATCGGACATGCCAAGGCCATCTGCATCGACTTCGGGACCGCGCAGGAATTTGGCGGGGAATGCCATCTGCGCATGGACGATACCAATCCTTCCAAGGAAACCATGGAGTATGTGGAAAGCATCAAAAAGGATGTCCACTGGCTCGGCTTCGACTGGGGCGAACACTTTTATTTTTCAGCCGACTATTTCGAGACCATGGTTGAATGCGCCCGCACCCTGATCAAAAACGGGAAGGCCTATGTCTGCGAACTGACTCTGGATCAATGGAAGGACTACCGCGGCATCCCCACCCAGCCCGGCAAGGAAAGCCCCTCCCGGAATCGGCCCGTGGCCGAAAGCCTCGACCTCTTCGCGCGGATGCGGGCGGGCGAATTCCCCGACGGCACTTTGTGCGTCCGCGCCAAAATCGATATGGCCTCGCCCAACCTGCATCTGCGGGATCCGGTGATTTACCGGATCATGCGCGCCCACCATTACCGGGCCGGCGAGAAGTGGTGCATCTATCCCACCTACGATTTCGCGCACCCCATCGAGGATGCCCTGGAAAAAATCACCCACTCGCTCTGCACCCTGGAGTTCGAGGTGCACCGGCCGCTCTATGACTGGTTCATCGAGGCCCTCGGGTTTGAGGCCAAGCCACGCCAGATCGAGTTCTCCCGCCTGAACGTCACCTATACGGTCATGAGCAAGCGGAAACTCCTGGAACTCGTCCGCGACGGTCATGTCAAGGGCTGGGACGATCCCCGGATGCCGACGGTTGCCGGCCTGCGGCGGCGCGGCTTCACCCCCGAATCGATCCGGAACTTCTGCAAGCGGGTCGGCGTGACCAAGTTCGACGGCTTCACCGACATTGCCTTGCTGGAACATTGTCTGCGCGAGGAATTGAATAAAACCGCACCCCGCGCCATGGCTGTGCTCGATCCCGTCAAGGTGGTCATCGAAAACTTTCCCGCCGGTCAGGTGGAATGGGTCGACGCCATCAATAATCCCGAGGATCCCGCCGCCGGATCCCGCTCTATCCCCTTCTCCCGCGAGCTTTACATTGAGCGGGACGATTTCAAGGAAGATGCCCCGAAGAAATACTTCCGTCTGGCACCGGGCAAGGAAGTCCGTCTACGCTACGGCTATTTCATCACCTGCACCGGATTCACCAAGGATCCCGCCACCGGCGACATCACCGAAATCCGCTGCACCTACGACCCTGCCACCCGCGGAGGAAACGCGCCGGACGGACGCAAGGTCAAGGGAACCATTCACTGGGTGGCGGCCTCGCATGCTGTTCCGACGGAAATCCGCCTCTATGACCGCCTGTTCAAGGTCGAGCATCCTGAGGATGTCGCCGAAGGAGTGGACTTCAAGACCAACCTTAACACCGACTCCTTGAAGGTGGTTCGAGCCATGATGGAACCGTCGCCCGCAAAAGCCACGCCCGGAACACGCTTCCAGTTCGAGCGAAAGGGGTATTTCATTGCCGACAGCCAGGACCACACGGAAAGCGCCCCTGTCTTCAATCAAATTGTCCCACTAAAAGATTCGTGGGTGAAATCCGAAGGGATATAACAATGGCTATGCTCCATAAACTATACGGAAAGACCGGGATCAACGCATCGGCGATCGGTTTTGGCGCCATGCGTTTTACGAATCAGGAAGACACCGAGCAATGCGCCTCACTGGTGAAATACGCCTACGACAAGGGAATCACCTATTTCGATACCGCCCCGGGTTATGGCAAGTCCGAGGAGTTATTGGGCGTCGCCTTTAAAACCATGCTGAAGGATCGAGCCAAACACCCCTTCACCGTCTCCAGTAAAACCTTTGGCGGCGATCCCTCCTCCGTCCGGCGCGATCTGGAAACCTCCCTCACCCGTATGGGGTTGGAGTATCTGGATTTTTACCACATGTGGTGCATTCTGACGCCCGAGGCGTATGCCGAACGCAAACGCAACGGCGCCCTGAAGGAATTCGAGCGGCTCAAGGACGAGGGATTGATCCGGCACATCTGCGTATCGTCCCACATGACCGGCGGGGATATTGGAACCCTGCTCGCGGATTACCCGTTCGAGGGAGTGCTGCTCGGCTATTCGGCCATGAACTTCGCTTACCGGGAAGCCGCCCTGGATGCCGCCGCCAAAGCCGGGCTCGGCGTTGTGGCCATGAATCCCCTCGGGGGCGGCCTGATTCCGCGTGAGCCGGCCCGGTTTGATTTTGTACGAACCCGTTCCGACGAAACCGTGGTGGAAGGCGCACTACGCTTTATTCTCAATGACCCGCGCATCACCGTTGCCCTCGTGGGATTCAGCGACACCAATCAGGTGGATGAGGCTGTACGCGCCGCCGACGGGTTTCAACCCCTGACGGACGAACAAACCGAAAAAATCAGATCCGGGCTCCGGGCGGCCTTCAACGAACTCTGCACCGGATGCCAATACTGTGACCAGTGCCCTCAGGGCATTCCTATTCCCCGCTACCTGGACGCCTACAACCACCTGCTACTGGGTAATGGCCCGCAGGGCATGATCAACCGCCTGAAGTGGCATTGGGGGATCTCGTTAGAGGACAACACGCTGGACCGGTGCAACCGGTGCGGCCTATGCGAAACAGTCTGCACCCAGAAACTCCCTATTCCTGATCGTCTGGCCACCATTCGCGATGAAATCGCGAAAGCCAGGCTCACTACAAATTTAAATCGTCCCACAATTGTCTCTACATGATCCGGGTAGGGAGGCCTCTCCGAGGCCTCCGCGGACGGCTCGGAGAGC
>JBAXMJ010000077.1:0-12802 GCA_037134355.1 bacterium
TTACCGCGTGACCTTTTCATATCACAGGTGTTGCAATAGCCGCTGGCGCGCGGGAGGGAATACGGCGACCCAGGTAAAAAATCGTCCCGGCCGTATAGAGAACCCCGCCTGCAACCAACCATAGTAACCCGCCCCGTGGCAGTCCCAGATAGAGCGGCCGTATCGCCACCACGGCCATCCAGCCCATGCCGATGTAGACCAGCGTCGAAAACAGCTTGAAGCGGCCGGCAAAAAAAACCTTAAACACCACCCCCACGAGCGCCAACCCCCAGATGATGCCAAACAGGGACCAACCCCAGGGGCCTCTCATGGAAATCAAAAGAAATGGGGTATAGGTTCCGGCAATCAGCAGGTAGATGGCGGAGTGGTCAATGATTTTCAGAACGGCCTTGGCTCGGGGCCAGGGCAGGCTATGATATAGAGTCGAGGACGCAAACAACATCACCAGCGTCGATCCGTACACCGAACACGCCACAATATGCCAGACTGTTCCGCGCATCGCCGCAAAAACCACCATCACCGCCAACGCCGCAAGTGCGAGGAGAAAGCCAACTCCATGAGTGACGCTGTTGGCAATTTCCTCGGACAACGAATAGGATTGAACCGTCTGATTCATACCAGAGACTCTACCACAGACCCGGCGGGACATCATCTTTTAGTGAATCACCGCTCGAATGAACGCCTTTGTGCTCTCAACGGGATTGGTAGCCTGCTCCAAAAGAAGATCGCGCACTGGGGGCTTCCCAGCGCTCCGAAATAAGTGGGTTTATTATCGAACTTGACCTTCGCACCATATTTTTACACTCTCACCACCATGAAATTGATGTTTCAGGCGGGTCTCAACGGGCGCGCACCCGTACCATCAGAAACTCGGTTTCTTATCACTTAAGGAGTACCTCATGATCCTCGGCCTTGCACATGTCTGTTTCGTCGTCTCCGACCTAAATCGCGCCATGGAATTCTACGGCGACAAACTCGGATTCAAAGTCGCATTCGAGTTTCGCCACGACACCGGCGAGCGCTACGGCGTCTATATGAAGGCTGGCACGCGTACGTTCATCGAAATGTTCCAGGGCAACCTCGCACCCCGCGCAGACAAGCAGAGCTACGGCCACATTTGTTTGGAAGTTGATGACGTCGCCAACACCGTCATCGAACTGCGCGCCAAGGGGGTTGAATGTACCGACGCCAAACTGGGCATAGACCAATCCTGGCAGGCTTGGCTTGCGGACCCCGACGGTAACCGCATTGAGTTACACGGCTATACGCCCAAAAGCTGGCAGACACCGCACTTGCGGTAGTACATGCCCCGCCCGTACATCAAACGGTAAAGGCTGTGCATTATCGAGCGCTTCTCAGGTCGCGTGGGGCGTCTGGAATGTGTACCCGCGCGATCACCTTTGCAAGGGCGCTCATGACAGCGTCAATGGGAATGGATGCAATGGCCGCCCGCGCCTCCGGGGAATCGGGGTCAATGTCCCGCGAATGCTGGACTCCCTCCGCGCACAAAAGCGCCTGCCGGGTTCCAACGGGCGCTGTCTTGGAGGGATCGGTCAGCCCGAAGAGTCCAATCACAGGAATCCCAAGCCCCGCCGCCAGATGCATCCCACCACTATCATTAGCCACCACACACCGGCACAAGCTGATCAGACTGATCAATTCCAGAAAATCCGTCTCTCCAGCCAGATTCACAGCACCTTCCCCGATCCCGGCGGCGACTTCATCACAGACAACCTTGTCGCCCCGACTCCCCAGAATCAGAACGCGACACCCCGGCTCCGAGACCAGCCCGCATCCCACTGCGGCAAAATTCGGAGCGGGCCAGCGTTTGGACGGCCCATGAGCCGACCCTGGGAAAAAGGCAATGAGTTGATCCGCATCTGCCCCGCCCAATAATGCTTTCAGCCGGCTCCGGGCTCGTTCACGCATCGCATCGGAAACCACCAGAAATGGCGGCAATTCCAAATCACCATGAGGAAGGTGCAGCACATCGGCGATTTCAATGGACTGGTGCCCGCACACCGCCGCCTCCGACAACACGGCTTTCTCAGTCAACATCCAGCCACGACCGTTCCCGGCCAGCCCGCGCCGCCCGGGGATGCCCGCCAGAAAAGGGATCCAGGCGGATCGGAACGATTTCGGCAGGATATAGGCAAAATCAAAACCGCCTTTTCGTACCGCCCGAATGGTGTCACGCATTCCGGAAAACCCTTTCCGAAGCGGAATCACCTCATCTATACCCGGAAAAATAGACCACAACGCCGCGACCGAGGGTTTAGCCAGCATGGTGATATGGGCGCCCGGCAGGCGCTTCCGGAAGGCCGCCAGAGCCGGCATGGCCATGATGCCATCTCCCAACCAACTGACGCCGACGATCAGGATCCGGGCCGACCCGACGCCATGGGGCGCCTCTTTAATGGAAACAAATTCGGGCGATACAGGCATTGAAGTCCTCGCTCCCGGATAACAACTCAATATCCACCCTCAGAAAATAGATCGGCAGGTCGCACCGGTCAAGCCGCGGGAAACGCACCGCATCCTTTTCGGTCGTGATAATCGCCTCGGCGCCACTGTCGCGCGCACTGTTGATGACTTCGATGATCTCCTGCTGGGTATACCGGTGATGGTCGGCAAATTGCACCCGCTGGGTCAGATGGGCCCCCAACCGCTCGATCTCCCGCTCAAAGCCAACCGGTGCCGCAATTCCGGACACGGCTGCCACAGAGCGCCCTTTGAGGAAGGACAATTCTTCGCGGGACGTGGTAAACACATTCGTCAGGTAACGGGCCATGTGGGTGCACTCGATCATTTCAGCCTTGGCATTCAATTTCCGGATCTCGGCCTTCAAGGCACTGTTATCGCTGCCGTCGCATTTGGTGATGAAAATATAGTGGGCACGTCCGAGATTCCGGACATCCTCGCGAAGAAGCCCGCGCGGCAGCATATAGCCGTTGGCAAAGGGATTCTTGCTGTCCACCAGCACAATTTCAACATGATGCTTCAACGCCAGATACTGAAACCCATCATCCAGAACCAGCGTGTCACATCCGAACCGGTTGATGGCATACCGCCCGCTCTTGACGCGATCCTTGTCCACCAGTACCGCCACATCCGTCAGATTGGACGCCAACATGTAAGGCTCGTCACCACCCATATCGGAATCCAGAAGCAGATTTTTGCCGTCCGACACCACACGCGGCGGAATCCGGGTTTCGCGGAGCAGGAGTTTATTCACCAGCCGTTTCGCCAGAGGCAGTTCTTTTTTCTTATACCCGCGGCTGAGAATGGCCACTTTTCGCCCCTTCTTTTGAAGCGAGCGTGCAAACACTTCCACAACCGGGGTCTTTCCCGTCCCCCCCACCGTGACATTCCCGATACTGATGACCTGGCAGCCGAGCGTATGGTGGCGGATAATCCCGTGGGCATACAGCAAATGACGGGTCTTAACGATAACATTGAATAGCCGGGAACACTGGAGAAGCGTCCAGAGCAGCAACAAAACACGCCGGTCCTTGATCCGCGAGGTATCCCTCCGCTGGATCAGATCCACCATGAATGTCTCAATATTTTCCCGTCGGCTCGACTTCACATAACCCCCGTAAAAAGCGCTGGCATCGTGCCATTGACAGGCAACTAGAGTCAAGCCGGAGCACCGCCTCAGAAATCTTGACATCCCATCCCGTCATCGGCACCATTCCGCGCCCTATGAAAAACACAACACGAATCGCCGTCCTGAGTGGAGATGGAATTGGTCCTGAAATCATGGAGCAGGCCATCCGGGTCCTGAATGCCGTCGACAAACGCTTCGACCTCGGGCTGGACTATATCCCCGCCGATGTCGGAGGCGCCGCCATCGACCGGCAGGGCTGCGCCCTCCCGCAAAGCACCCTGAAAATCTGTGCCTCCAGCCGGGCCATCCTTTTCGGTTCCGTCGGCGGCCCCAAGTGGGAAACCCTTCCCCCGGAGCAGCAACCCGAGCGGGGCGCCCTGCTTCCCCTGCGCCGGCATTTCAGCCTGTTCTGCAATCTCCGCCCTGCCAAACTCCCGCCCGCCATGCTGCCTTGCTCTCCCATCAAAAACGAACTCTGCCCTGACGGATTTGATATCCTGTGCGTCCGGGAACTGACCGGCGATGTCTATTTCGGGCAACCCAAGGGCCGTGAAGGCACGGGGCCCTCCGAACGGGCATTCGACACCATGGCCTACACCCGTTACGAAATCGAGCGCGTGGCCCACGTGGCCTTTGCCATGGCACGGCAACGGAACAAAAAAGTGACTTCGGTGGACAAGGCCAATGTCCTCACCTCCATGGTGCTCTGGCGTGAAGTGGTCACCGAAATCGGCCGCGAGTACCCCGATGTCACCCTGCAGCATATGTATGTGGATAACACCGCCATGCAGTTGTTGCGCTGCCCGCAGCAGTTCGACGTGCTCCTGTGCGGCAACATGTTCGGGGATATCATCAGCGACGAATGCGCCATGCTGGCGGGATCACTCGGTATGCTCCCCTCCGCCAGCCTGAACGAGAACGGATTCGGCCTGTACGAACCGGCGGGCGGCTCCGCACCGGACATCGCCGGCAAGGGCATAGCCAACCCGATCGCCCAGATCCTTTCCGCCGCCATGATGCTCCGTCATTCCCTGGAACGTGACGATGCCGCAGTAGCCATTGAACAAGCAGTGGAACGCGTCCTGGCAACCGGCCTGCGCACCCGTGACATTGCCCGGGATCCCGGCCAGACCGTGGTCGGCACCGCTGGAATGGGCGACGCGATCGTCAGCGCCGTCCTGGTGGGGTGATCTCCCCACCCCGTGGCTTCGCCGGGGGCGCGGCCACGACCCTGAAGGATAACGCAGGAAGCATAACCGGCACCGGACGGGTCACCTTCAGGGACGTAACGACATTGGTCACACCCGGTTCCGCATTTTTAGCGGCCTTTTTCTCACGCCAGGCAATTTCTTCAGGAGTGGCCTCGCGATCGACGAACATGTTTGCCGACAAAATGAGATTGCCCGATAATCCCGGCGGCACCTTGCTGTCGGCAAACACAATAATCATGGCTTTGTCCCGTTCCGCAGAAAGGTGGGCCTTCCGGATGGAAATCCCTTTTTGCGGATCCACCAATTCTACCCGGATCGGTTTCTCATAACCCGGCCGCCGCATCAGAGTGACGGGAATGGCAGTCTCCTGCCCGGGCGATAGCACGAGGCCTCCCGCCGCCAGTTTTGGTGTCACGGAATATGGGACAACCGAGCGTGTCACCCACACGGTTTCCTCCTGAAAGGGAAGCAGGTGCTGGTACAAAAATGCCTGCATGAGGTTTTCTGCCGGAACGGCCATGTGAACAAGGGTCTTGCCTCCCGCCGTCGCACTCCCGAACACCCGGAGCGACTGCTTCCCGGCGGCTTTGAGGGACGCGGATACCGTCACGGTTATTTTATCCACTCCCTCGGGAATGACGCCACCATCCAATGACAATCCCGACGCGGAGTCATCCAGCGAGAGGGTGATGGCTCCTTTAAAATTGTCACGCCGGATCACATGCACCGTCAGGGGCACCGTTCCGCCTGCAGGAAGACAGACTGCGGCAGGCGTCATGCGCAAGTCGAAATCGGGAAGCGGCTCACTGATTCGCAGGCGATAGGCATACTCCGCCCCACCCCGCCCCTGCTTGTCTGTGATCATCACAACATAGTTTCCCGTCTCCGGCAACACCGCCATCAACCCTGAGTCGGCTTGATGGGTAATGAACCCCTCGCCCGTGTCCTTGATGTCATCATTCTCCGCCAACACCCGGCCCTGGCTGTTCAACAAGGCAATCGAGGAATCCAGCGGAGAGCCCAGCCGACGGGCATGCACGTCCAGGCAGATGGACTGCCCTTTCGTGCCGGCCAAGCGGGTGAAATGTTTTTCGCCGGGTGCGCGAATGCACCCATTGATCACCACCGGCAAAACCACTTTCTGCGCTTTGGTCTCAAGCGTCGCGGGGCGGGACTCCGTCCGTTCCGGAAGTTCACCCAGTGTAAACAGAATTGAATTGGAGACCAGGTCCCGGTTGGTAACCGCAAGATGTTGTAACGCTGGCGCACCAGGCCCCGCCTCCACCAGCACGGGGTTGTCGGGCAGATTGGCGCCGGTCAATGTGACCCGAACAGGCTTGTCGCCCCGCGGAGCGCCAAGCGGGAAAACGCTGGTGATAAAGGGTAGCTCGCCAAGTTTGACCCGATAGACAAAGTCCTCCCGTCCACGATAGAGAGAATCCCGGATCGTCAGGGTATAGTCCCCATCCTCGGGAACCTTGTAGAACAAAACCGGATCCTGGCTGAATTGAAAATCACTCGCCTCGGCAACCTGCTTTCCGCGGGAATCGTACAGGACAATGATGGCCTGAAACCAGCCCGGCACGCCATCGGCAATGTAGGGCAACAGTGCCCGGGCCGCTACTTCAGCGACCAGTTGTTGCCCCTTCACGGCGGAAAACCTGAAGGCGTCCACATCCCCCGGCATGATTACCCCATTGATCACAACGGGCAGGGACGGAAGGGTCATGGCCGTCTTGAGGGTATTGTTTGTTTCAACCTCCCGCACCTCATTCAACTGGCCAACCTGGAAGGTGAGTTTGTTCGACAGGGAATTGGTCGTCACCAGGCAGAGATCCCGGCTTCCAGGCTCGATATCCGGCGCCACGGTAATACGAAGCGTCACCACCTCATCAATAACCGCCTGGTTCTTTTTCTTGTTTTTCCGCTTCTTGAACTCCACCCCGGCCTCCGGATCCCTGGAGTCGATCACCTGGGCCGTCACGCCGGTTCCGGAGATCAACGCGGCCGTGGCGCCATAGACATTCTCGCCGCCAATTTTGACCGTCACGGTGGTTCCCTGCCTGCCCCCTGCTGGGAATACATAGCCGATATGGGGAGGCTTTTCCGCTTTGAAAGGTTTCTGTGCGACGGCGGGTTGAACGCCCATAAGGAGCGCCACAAACCAGGACGCTCCTGCTATCCCTTGCATGACATGCCGGACTTTCACATGATCTCCCGGAGCAGTCCGCCGGTTTCCTTGGCGGGAATTTCATTGCGGGCCAGGGGCGAGACGCAAACCTTGGCACCCTGGGGCGTCGTTAATTCCGCCGCCGGGTCAATGTCCAGCAACTCAACCATACTGCCCAGAAGATCCCAGGGATAGATGGGGCGCTCTATAACGGTTTCGCCCCGCTCATCGGTCTTCCCCACAACCATTCCGCCCCGGAACCCGCCTCCGGCCACCAGTGTTGAGAACGCCTTTCCGTAATGCCCCCGTCCCCCATCCCAGGGCGCTTCCTGCTGAATTTTCGGAGTGCGCCCGAATTCCCCGCCAACCCACACCAGCGTACTGTCCAGAAGACCGTGATCCGACAAATCCTGAAGCAGGGCGGACACCCCCTGGTCAAGAACCGGGAGCTTTTGGTTCATTTCCTGGAAGTGCTTTTTGTGCGTGTCCCAACCCTGGTGATTGATCGTAATGAACGGGACACCCCGTTCTACCAGCCTGCGGGCGAGCAGGCAGGACTGCCCGAATTTGTTCCGCCCATAACGATCCCGCATTTCCGGTTTTTCCTCCGCGAGGGCAAATGCCTTGCCAGTTGTCCCGAGGATCATTTCATAAGCCTCATCGCGGCTCGCCTGAAGGGCCTTCACCACGGATTCATCACGGTGATCGGCTCCGAATTCATCCAGCTCGCCTAAAAGAGCCCGCCGGTCGCGCTGCCGTTGCTCGGTCACCGACTCCGATACAATCCCCTCGACGGCGAACGGATCGCGCCCGGGATCGCCACCCGTCGAAAAGGGCTTGTACTTGGAACCAAGAAACCCGGATTCTGAAAAACGCCCCTGGGGGGAAGTCACCGTGATATAGGGAGGAAGCATTCCCTTATACCCGCCGTTGTAGCCCTTGAAATAGGAAACAATCGCCCCGATGCCGGGACACACCAGGCCGTTGTCGGGCTTCCGTCCGGCCTGAACCAGGTAGGCGGCGGTCTCATGCCCGTTGTTTCCATGCGTCATCCCGCGAAGGAGCGTATATTTGTCCGCCATCGTCGCCAGACGCGGAAGCATCTGGCAGATTTCAATGCCCGGCACATTGGTGGCGAGAGCCTTGGTATAGGGCCCGCAGTAATCACGCCCGGCACCCGGCTTGGGATCAAAGGTGTCCAGATGTGACGGCCCACCCCACAGCCAGATCTGGATTACAGACTTGGCTTTTTTGCGGCTTGTCGGCATCTTCCCAATCACCGGCGCCGACATCGCGGCGCCCTCCAGAAGTTGTCCACGCGACATGAAAAGACCCGCCAGTCCGAGAGTTCCCGCCCGCAGGAAGGTCCGTCGCGACAGGGCGCCATCAAGGTGTAATGAAGATGTTCTCATGATGTTGTCCTCCAAAATGAAAAGTTTGAACAGAAGTCGCAAAGCTCGCTAAGGCTGGTGCGGCGAGTACGCCGCACCAGCGAAAATATTTTGAAATTCAAAACCATGGCGTTTGCGCCGCAGGCAAAACAATTCTCTCCTTCGCGGCCTTTGCGACTTCTGTTCAAATTATCTTTTATGCTCACGATCAGGATTATGAAGTTTGATGTTGTCCTCAATGTTTCATGATAAATTCGGCCGAATTGATCAGGGCCCAGGCCAGGTCACAGACAGACTCCGCAGGCTTCCGTTTGACCGACGCCAGATAGTTCCCCGCTTTCTGCCGTTCCTGCTCCGTCGGGAACCGGGACAGGATCCGCAGGTACAACTCATTCACCAGCTCAGGATCACTGACAGGACTCAGCACTTCAAAGGGCTTTTTCAATCCCCCCACCACGCCACTCTGCTGGGCAGGCTTCCCTTTTCCATTCCCCTTTCCCTTGGCTCCCGCATTCATTCCCTTGCCCCCCCCGCCCCCGGGAGCCTTGAAACCCTTCGCCAGTTTCATCAAGACAGAACTGCGCTCAATCTTCTTCTGGATCTGACTGGAATTCAACATGCACTGGGTCTGGAACATCGAGGGAACGGCCGTTCGCTCGGACTCAAACGAGGTGTTCCGGGCAGGGCGCCCGAACAATTCCAGAAACGGCAACTCGATGCTGCCGTCCGCAAGACTGATCGCGCGCTGGTCATCCGGAAGAAAGGTGAACGGTTCCGGGATGCTGCTCGTGTATTTTTCCCCGGTTCCCGTAATTTGGTTGATGGCGTCCAGCAATGGCTCGGCATCAAGACGGCGAATCCGGTAATGGAAAAAGCCGGTTTCGTCCGCCGCATTCCCGGCATTCGGGACGGAGGAGCGCTGATAGGTGCTGGAATTCAGGATGAGACGATAAACAGACTTGAGATCATATTTGTGGCTGATCAGCTCCCTTTCCAAAAGCGTGAGCAGTTCAGGACTCCACGCCGGATTGGACGGTCGCATGTCATCCGGCTCATGAATCACCCCACGCCCCAGCAGCCAGAACCATATCCGGTTGACGATGCCCTTCGCAAACCACGGATTGTCCGGCGCCGTCAACCACTTGGCGAAAGCCACCCGCGGATCCTGATCGGCGGGAAGATAATAGACCCGGCCATCGGGAGTCCTGGGAACCACGATCTTTCCCGTCACCGAATTGGTGAGACATCCCGCCGGATTGAAGAAGACGATCTCCTCCTTCCATTCCTCCGTCCCCTTGTAGCCGATCTTGGCAAAGAAGGCCGAAAATTCCTGGATCTGGTCTTCCGTTAAATCCGCATTTCCGAGGCGGATTCCCATGAAGACCAGCGCCACGGTTTCTGCAATCTGACGAGGGGAACGATCCTGAAAGGGCCGGTAGAAGTTCGAGGGCGGGGCTCGGAAATTACTGCCAGAGGCGGTGAGCAACTCCCTCGCGAACTGATCGTAGGGCTTATTCTGCCGGAGGCTCTCCCGGATCCAGCGGTCATAGGCCTGGACAGCATTGGGCCACAAGTTGCTGGGGAACTCGGCCTTGATCCGCAACAAATCCCCCCACTTGAGCCCCCAGTATTCGGCAAACTCGGGACGCTGAAGCAGAGTGTCAATGAGCGCCGCACGCTTGCCTGGAGCCTGATCGGACAAGAACGCCCGCACCTCGGCTGAGGTGGGAAGGGTTCCGATGACATCCAGGAAGACACGCCGGATAAAAACGGCGTCCGAACAAGTCTCGGAGGGCGTGATCCCCTTCGCCTGCAGAATGGTCATCACGGGTTCATCAATCGGGTTGGCGGGACTGTTCAGGCTCGCGCCCACAACAAGCCCCACAATCATCAGCCAGTGATTTACCCCTCGCACCATCCGGAATCCCTTTCCTGTCACGTCATGACTAACATCAAAATGGCTCTTACTTGTGGCAATCTTTCGAGGTTCCAGCCGCTGGTGTACCGGCTTTAGCCGGCCGTCTCTGAGCCGCCTGAAGGCGGTACACCAACCGTCGCCTATCCCACACAGTCCTTAAGTAAGCGCCATTCGACTATACAACATAACGATTCGGACGGCAGTTTTATTGTGACAGATGGATCATTAATCTACTGATTATCACCTCCAGAAAACCATTCCAGCCATCTTCAATCTGATCAGTTGACTGTCTTGACTTCCTCCGAAATATATGATCTAAACCGGTTTAGATGTCGAAATTACAGATAAAGCAGGGTGTGAGAATTCGGGATGTGGCGGCAGCGGCGGGAGTCTCCAAGACTACCGTTTCGCTCATCGTCAATGGCCGGGCGGATCAAGTGGGAATTAGTCTGGCTACCCGTCAGCGGGTTACGGATCTGGTCCGCCAGATGGGTTACGTTCCCAGTTCGGCCGCCCGCGAGATGGCCACCGGCCAAGTGGCGGTGGCCGCCGAAGCGGCACCCGTGGCAGTCTCAGCAGACTCGACGAATGCCATATCAGCCAATGCTTAACAGTTTAAGCAAACGATATGTTATGCCGTCTTGATAGACCGCAAAACATCCAGTGGGCTTTTTGCGGGATTGCGCATGTCCTTGACCACATGGGTGTAAATCATGGTTGTTTCCACATGGACATGACCGAGATATTCCTGGATTTGCCGGATATCAACGCCCTGGAGCAATAAATGCGTGGCGAAGGAATGCCGCAGGGAATGAACCGAGGCCGGTTTGACAATACCAGCGGTTTGAACCGCGTCTCTGACCGCTTTCTGGACAAACATATCGCTGACATGATGCCGACGGATCTTATCGCTGCGGGGATCCGATGAAAGATTGGCTGCCGGAAACACGTACTGCCAGCCCCACTCCTTGGGAGCACGGGGATATTTCACTGCCAAGGCGTGGGGTAGCCAGACTTCGCCTGCCCCAGCTTTCAAATCCTGGGCATGAAGCTCATTGACTCGTTTCAACTGTTCCCGGAGCAGAATTTTCACGGAGTCCGCCATCAATGTTGAACGGTCTTTGTCACCCTTGGCTTCCCGAACGAAAACCAGATTATTATCGAAATCCAGATCCTTGACCCGGAGTCGGCAGCATTCCATGACGCGCAACCCCCCGCCATAAATGAGCTCGGCCATAAGTCGCGCCACGCCTTGCATGCCGCCCAACAGTTGTGCCACCTCCTGCGGAGTCAAGACAACAGGAAGTTTGGTGCCCCGCTTAGCCCGAACACCCTGTTCAAGGGATCCGAGTTCCAGGCGCAGAACCTCACGGCAAAGAAACAACAAGGCTCCAAACGCCTGATTCTGGGTGGATGCGGCAACATTTTTTCGTGTGGCGAGATACGCAATGAAATCTTTGATCCGGTCCTCATTGATGCGAACGGTTTCGGGAGAAGGCGAATGCCCCGTTTCCCCAAGGTAATCGAAAAGACGTCGAACCCAGTCGAGGTATGTCCGTTAAGTTGAATAGGAATAATGCTTCACGCGAATGATGGTTCGCATTGCGTCAAACACGGCAGCCTTCAGAAATGAGCCATCGGAACCCGCTTGAATAGATGTCGACGGGGCTGGAGTCGGGCTGGTGTCCTTTGAGAAATTGACAAAATAGAGCCTCAAAGCCCGTTCCGCCTGAGCAAGTTGCCAATCTTGATAATTCCCAGAGGCCTGAAGCGATTCCACAAACAAGGCGACCCTATCCGTCATGGAAGAAACAGGCATGGTTATCCGTTGCGCCAGGAACTTCCTGACCCAAAGCACGTGATACCGCGCGTGCTCCTCCTTCACCAATTGTTGTTTCAGAAGAAATTCCCCAAACGCCGACAATCGTAACTCCTGGTTCTGCAACACATTATCCATAACCGACCTCCCATTATCATGCTATGTAATCGTAAACATATCCATGCTAATTACCGGCAAATGTAAACTAAAAGCATCTGTTTTCAGCCAGTTTTTATAAATACTTTCACTACTATATAAACGATTACATAGCATGGTTTATTGCATGCTATGTAAACTCTTTGGAAATATTTTCTAAAAGTCTCGTTTGAAGCATTCAGGCATGAGCCGGCACGCCTGATAGATCAAAAATTGTACTCGGTTGTTTATTAGGAGGTTGTGTAAGCGCGAGGATGCCCAATGCGCTCTTCATTCAAAGTCAAGAATCCGGCAACAACAATGGTCTTGCGCCCCTTATAAGGCTGCGCTAGCTTCTAAGACAGGAATTGTAATCGCTTACAGATAGAACGTTCGCAGAAGAAAATGAACATCGATATACAGGATGAACAGGATAATTCGGGAATCAGAAAATCCTGAAACCCTGTTGGAATTCCAAACTTATCCTGTATATCCTGTGGACTTTCGCACTTTTTCAGCCTCTTTTTTATGAGCATCCGACCGTCTGT
>JBAXMJ010000078.1:0-12529 GCA_037134355.1 bacterium
CCCTTCCACCCAACCGCCTCCGTGATGCCCCCAGAATCCTCCCCATCAATCACCTTCTTGAGCCGGGGAATGATGTGCGTATGACAATGCTCACCCAATTCCACCATGATCCAGCGTCGGCCCATCTTGTGGGCTACAGCGCCGGTGGTGCCGGAACCTCCGAATGAGTCAAGCACCCAGTCTCCTTCATCACTCCCCAACATAAGAATGTGCTTGAGTAACCTCTCTGGCTTTGGAGTATCAAATACATCATCAGGGTTAAACGCCTTGACCTCAAGTTTTGCCTCATGGTTGTGCCCGACTTGCTCTTGAAGCCAAATAGTGCCTGGAGGTCGCGTTGCATCTTCATCTATATATTGTTTAACATAAATCTCCCAGCGGTCGTCCTTTTTGACAAACTCTAACTCATCCGCATTTATTGCGACATTCTCTTTCTTCCATCGCCATCGCCCCTCAGTTGCGTCTGGTTTAATAGGCCAGACATCAGATCCATCTGGAGCCTTGATTGCGTACCACATCGAAGGTCGGTCTTGTCGCAAAGATTCAGAACCTTCTTTACGCAGAGAACGCCTCCGATAATGTTTGCCGGACTTTTTATCGATGAAATTAAATTGGTTAGAGTTCTGTTCTTTCGCGATCTGCCCTACCTGAAACTTTTCGGACTTACGATAGACAAGCAAATGATCATGACTTGTGCTAAAACCAACGGCGTCCATCCGCTCGCTATAAACCTTCTGCCAGATACAATTCGCGACAAAGTTGTCACGACCAAACACTTCATCGCAAAGCACCTTCAGATAATGCGCCTCGTTATCATCAATAGTTATCCAGATTGCGCCATCAGCACTCAAGAGCCTCCGGAGCATCTCCAACCTTTCCCGTATCAGCGACAACCATAATGAATGTTCAATTCCATCGTCATAATGCTCGAACGCACTGCCCGTGTTGTACGGCGGATCAATAAACACGCACTTAATCTTACCCGAAAACTCCTGCTCCAGCGCCTTGAGGGCGAGAAGATTGTCGCCGAAAATGAGACGGTTATCGAAGAGGTCCTTATCCGTCACACGATGTTTCGCATGATGTGACTTCGCCGGCTCCTCCAGCAGAATCCGCGGCTCCAGCCGGGGCCGGTTCTCCTTCCCGATCCAGGTGAGTTCGAGTTTTGGTTTTAGCACAGCGTTCAACCCCCGCCCTTCAACTTCTTTGTCGATCCACCCAGTCGCTTCTCGTCGGCTCGCACCCGACGCTCAAGTTTTTTCAGGTCTTCCTCGGGCGGCAATTCCTCTGGCTTGATGCCGCTTTTAGCCAGCACGCCCCTGACATCCGTGTTGTTCTTCACATGCTCGCAGGCAATGGCGGGTTCGCCGCGCAGATCATTTTTATTCACATTGAAATTGGTAATTTCTATAGCCAAATCCTTGGCCTTGATCGTGATGGTGGGCAGAAAATCCGCCAGCGGCCGGTTCTCAGGAGTCCCGAGTCTTTTTTTCATCTGGAGCGTGGTCATGCCACCAAACAGCGCCTGGTCGCCCTTACTGCGAATGCGCCCAAATCCCTGATCATCCACTCCGCGGTCATATAGATTTTTGGAGAGTTCACTTTCCGTGGCGGTCAGTTTCTGTCGGGCCGTCAGCCTCTCCACCAACGCGATTCGCTCCTCCAGCAACTCTTGCTTGCGTGTTTGTATCGCGAAATAACTCTGAGCAAAGGCAATGGGTTCCTTGCGCGGGTCACCATTCTGGGCAATGAGGTAACAGGCATAGCGAGTCAGCATGTAGTCGGCGATGGCCTTCTCCGCCCCTTTGGGCATCGGAATCGTTTTGCTGACGTCAGCAAAATGATGGTCGGGATTCTGCTTTGCGGTTTGACAGGAGACTTTCGCCTTTTCAATGACCAGCTCAAAATTTCGCCATTGCGTATATTCGAGCAAGACTTGCAAATCCCGGGCCAGCCAGTACTCAACACCATTCGCATCATATGCAGAGTCTTCAAACAATTTATTCAGCCTGACGATCAGTTCTTTATTCAAATGACTATTTTCTCCTTCCCGACGGATTCCTCAGTAACAATGCGCGACCGTTCCAATTTCAGCTTCTCGGCAACCTGGTCATCAAGCGATTCCCTGGCCTTCGCCATAGCCGCCTCACGCTCGCGCAACGTGGTCTCCCGGTTGGCCATGTCGGCGTCCTTTTGCGTGAGTCGTTTCTCATAATCAAGGCGGATGGATTCAACCAGCGGCGCGGCCAGCGACTCAGTTAGCTTGATCTCGGCCTTGCATTTCGGACAAATGATAGTCGGTTCGGCTGTGCTCATATCATGACCTTCCGATGAGCATTGTTGGCGGGAAAACAAAAAACGCGCCCTTGATGTGCATCATCCTTGCGAACGAGAGACACGGCGCGTGTGTTGATATAACCTGAGCTCATATAAGGGAGCAACGTACCGCAAATAACTCCTTTAGGGAAGTTTGCTGTGAAGATTTCCTTCGAGCTCGGGAATAAGCCGCTGATCGATTCGCTATGAATCCTTAAATACCTGTGGCGCAACGGGATATAATTGTGTCAGCACTGCTGACACTTTTGCCGGCGCGAGTATCTGCCGCTCAAACAGACAGGCATCAATCTGACGTTCCAATTCCCGCGTCGACCACTGCTCACGGTGTGTCATCTGGAGGTAGAACTCGCGTTCCTCGGAACGTTTGCACTTGGCCATGATTGTCAAGTTTTGCGTCCAAGACAATTGTCGCAGCAGTGCCGCGACTTTTTCGTCAGCGCGATAGAGGGCATGAAACTGGCGCATTCTGAACAAGTTGCTTCGGTTGAACCCCTTGATGTCAGGGTGGCGCGACGCGATATAGGCGGCGAGTTGATCCACCACCCCATCACCCCATTGGGCTGACTCGAGTTTTCGAATGATATAGGCGCCAACGTTCCAGTACAGATCGGTCATAACCGTGTTGGCGGCCCGAAAGGCTCTTGCCTTGGCCGTTTGGATCATGCCGACGACTTCAATGAAATCAGCCTCGTGTTTCCGGGGCCGCGCGGTCGGATAGACGCCCTTTTCAAGGTTCTTGGCCCCAAGCACCGGAGCGCAAGGCATCACACCGGCGGTGTTGAACAGGTTCGCAAAATGTGGGGCGATCAGGCTGCGCTGGCCGCGGAGATCCATATCCGGAAGGATTGCGGCGGAAAAATCCCTTCTGAAAGTGAAGCCCAGATGGCAAGTCTGTATGGGGTGTAATAAGATTTCCCCTCAGTTTCTGCCCTTATTCAGAGACCTTCTCTGGAGGCGATGACAAAATGGATTGGTCAGGTTGAGGCGTTCTATCCTCTTCGGGAACCGCGACTTCTCCTTCGGGTTCGGGATCCATAAGCTTGTCCACTGGCAATTCCACCATAGGGTCAGGCACTGCGGGTAACGCGGGTCTGATGCAGATCATACTGGCATTGCAAATTCGTCCAGAGCTCCGCCGCGACTCCCAGCACACGATCGAGACTGATTGCCAGGTCGGGCAGTACCGGCGCCTTCCCGTGAAGTATCTGGTTCAAATGCTTGGCCGATATGCCGCACCGGCTTGCCGCATCCTTCTTCGTTAAACCGCGTGCTTCCAATGTCTCTTCCAGAATCGCTCCCGGATGCACCGCGTAGTCAGGATTGAAGGTCTGTTTAACTGCACTCATGACGTTACGTCTCAATTGCGCCATTGTTTCGGCGGCAGGGGGGACACGACCAGTTTCATCTGGGCAAGAATATCTCCGATAGCCTTGACGAACTTCCGAAATGATCGATTGCGCCGATAGGCAAGGCCCATGTCAAATGCACTGCTCATACCTGGTTGGTCACCTGTCTCGGAATAAGCACGATCGGGAGGCATGAATTCTTCCAACGCTCCTTTGGCATCGCGTTTTGACTCTGGATCTTCGGGCACGGCGGCATCCAGTCCAATGCCATATTTCCCTCGCAGGGACTCTACAGCAGCCAAAAACCATGTCTCGTATTCTCGACAGGCTATCACAACATCACAAGGAACATCGCCCGCGGCTTCTTTCGCCCAACAGCGAACTTTCCCGGCCACGTCCTTAGGACAATCATCCTCACCATCAAACAATATCACTACTGCTGCGCATTCCGGCTGAAGCAGTGCCAGTCGAACCGCATCCTGAACCGGCTCACGACTACGGAATTGAGCTTGCGTGCGTTTGATTGGCCGTCCAACTTGAACTCCAAAACATTGAGATTCAGCCAGCAGGCGCCTCATTAGTACCGGCACAGCCTCGACCTCGCCATGACCTTCGACAATCGGATATATTTTCACTCCAGCGCCTCGAAAAGGTTTCCATTCTGAAGGTCATCTTCCCCCGCAAAAAGTTCATCGTGAGTCAGAGCATTGGATCGCAACAACTCACCGGCCCCCATGAGGTGTTGCTGCATGGCTTTGCGGGTCGCATCTGACGGAAGCACCACATGCGATGCACCCTCACTCCATGTGACGATGCGAAGATTTTTATCCTGAATCCATTTATCATCCAACAATTCAGGACTGTGGGTAGTAACAACAACCTGCATGGTTTTGGAGGCCTTGCGTATCAAATCAAGCACTGCGCCCAGCGCCCCGGGATGAATCGTGGCTTCGGGCTCTTCGATCACCAGAAGGCGCGGACTGGGCATTTGATAGACAGCCATGATCAACCCAAGCGAACGAAGCGTACCATCCGACATATTGTACGCGTCGAAGTTCAGCTTCTTTCCTTCGCCCCACTCCTGGGAAAATGCCATCGAGATTTTATTGCCGTGCTTCTTGGGAGCAACCGACTGCGTGGCTGGCACAATCGTTTCCAGGAGGCGATTGATTTCCGCCATTCTCTCCTTCGCGCCCTCCCCCCTCGACAATTCCTGGAGTACACTGGCGGCATTTCCTCCATCGGGTTTTAGCGCCACCCCGCTATCTGGATCCTGCATCTCACGCAGTTTTCCCGGCTCAATCGAGTAAACCCGCATGGCGCTCAAGGTCCGAAATATGGGCGCAAAACGTTCATCGCCACCAACAAGCGGCAGGCATATGGCAGAGTCTTCCAATGCCGGCGTAAGGCCTTCTGCATTTGTCCGCCAATTTTTTGACCGATCATACCACCAGCGTATCCCGTCTTTCTTACAAACAAGACACTGTTCACGGACAATCTGATAGCCGTAGTTGGGCAACGCCTTGACTTCGAACGCGAACCGGCCGCTTTTAACGCCATTTACAGAGCCAAATTCAAAGGCGATGCCCAAATTGGGAGGATAGCTTCTCCCCGAACTGCGGTTCCGAACCGACGAAATGCCGCCCCTTCTATCAAATACAGCCTGCAGGGGCGAAACCATCGCCTCGGACACAAAACTAAACACATCCGCCAAATTGCTCTTCCCGGAACCGTTTCGCCCTACCAGAAAGAGCGGGTTATCAAAAGAAAGAGACGCGGATGGAAAGCTCCTAAACCGCTTGACGACGACTTTGTTTATCCAGATTGCGCTCATAATTGCCCCTCTATTGGTGAAAGGACTCAAGTAAGGCATCACCGTACCGTAAATATCTCTTTTAGGGAAGTTTGCTGTTGGAGTTATTCGGAAGCCTTCTCTGGAGGCGATGACGGAATGGATTGGTCAGGTTGAGCCGTTCCATCCTCTTCGGGAACGGCGACTTCTCCTTCGGGTTCGGAATTCACCAGGGCAACAACAGGCACCTCCCCCACTGGTTCGGGTTCAGACGCCAATGACTCGGGAACCGGATCAAGAATGGGCGCCGGGGGCGTGACGGGTTCAACAGGCGGCGGCTCTGGTTCAGGCACTGGGGCTGGTATCGCGGGCGGAGCAGTTACCGGCGGGGGCTCGATAGGGGCCGGAGCGGAAACCGGGACCGGAACGGGTTCAGGCACTGGGGATGGCGGAATGGGCTCGGCTACTGATGAAGCGGACTCAGAAACGGGTATGGGCTCGTCAGCGACGCCGGCTGAAGCCGGTACACCAGCGGGGGTGCCGGCCAGCGGTTCGGGGATGGGGTCCAGAGTAATCTCGGCCGGGGGAGGAACGGGCTCAGAAACCACGGCGGATTGATCGGGTATCACGGGCGAGGGTTCGATAACTGCATGCTCGGGAGCAGGAACAGGGATTGGCTCAGAGACCGGGGTCGATTCATTGACAACGAGATCAGGCAATGGCTGGGGTTCAGGCGCAGGGATGGGCGCGGGGTCGGTGACGTTCAGGTCGGTCACCGGCGCGACGAATGGGGGCTCGATGACTGCCGGTTCGGGGACAGGTGCGGGTGTTGGCTCGTTGGGGACGCCGGCTGAAGCCGGTACACCAACGGGAGTGCTGGGCGGAGTTTCGGGGATGGGATCCGCTGCCACCACGGGGGCGGGCGCTGGGGTCACCGGAATCACCGGGAGTGTCGGTTCAGGGACGGTGCCGCCGAGGACGGCGGCTACTACAGCAGGAACTGGTTGGGTTACCGGTGGTGGGGCCGCAGGAACCGGTTGAATGACTGGCGGTGAGATAACCGGAACCGGCTGAACTACCGGCGCTGGAATCACGGGCACCGGGATATCAATGCCCAGCGACCGGAGGATGGTCTCGCCAGACGCCGCGCCCACGACCACCACCGGGCAGGCTCCGGCGACACGGTCAACCACCACCGGCATGACGGCGGGGGCACAAAGAAAACCGGCGACGCCATCCTGAAGAAGCGCCGTCACCCGCTCGCGGGCGGCACCGGAGTCGGCCGGGAGAATGGCCAACAGGAGTCGGTAGCCGTTGGCGGCGACGACTGCATCGATCGCCGGAAGGTACGCCGACGACGCGTCAAGGCCGCCGGAGGCGAGAACCAGCGCGATGGTGGCCTGTCTTCGCGGCGCCTGATCCTGGGCATACCGGGTGGGCTGGTAACCAAACTGACGCACCGCCGCAAGGATCCGATCACGGGTCGCGACAGAAATCCGGATCCCGGCAGGACGGCCATTAATGACCCGCGACACTGCCGCCTTGCTCACTCCGGCCGCCTCCGCAATGACACGCATACTGACGAAATCACTCATGATTAACTCGTTTATCACGATGATTATGGCAAGGCAAGCCAATATCATGATCTTGTTTGATTTTGGGGTGGACTGCGACCTCCGGGCGCGGTCAGTGCTTTCCAGGTGCCTTCAAAAGTCCAGACGCCGCCCGGAGGTCGGCGTCCACCTGTGGAAACTTTGGCTTATTTACCCTGCAGTAGGCTCGCCTTCCGCTACCGCATCGTCATCCTCAGGCTCCACTGTTGTGGCGGCCACGAGTTTGTCGCCGGCATCGAGATTGATCAGGCGAACCCCCTGGGTCACGCGGCTGATCGTCCGGACATCGGCCACCGGCATACGGATCATCTGGCCCTGGGCCGTGATCAGCATCAGCGCATCGCCTTCCTGCACGGCGTGGGCGCCGATAATGGCTCCGTTGCGATCCGACGTCCGGATCGTCATCAGGCCCTTGCCACTGCGCTTCTGGACGCGGTATTCGTCAAACCCGGTGCGCTTGCCGTACCCGTTCTCGGTACACACCAGGAATGTGGCGCGGGGATCCACAATCTCCAGGCCAATCACGCGATCCTCATCGGTCAGCGTAATGCCGCACACCCCGCGGGTATCACGTCCCTGGTCACGTAACGCATCTTCCTTGAAGCGGATGCTCATCCCGTCATGCGTCGTCAACACAATCTCGTTGTGTCCGTCCGTCTGCTTCACGCCGATCAGCCGGTCGCCCTCATCAATGGCGATGGAAATGATCCCGGCGCTGCGGGGATTGCTGAACGCCGCCAGATTGGTCTTCTTAACCACGCCCTTTTCGGTGGCAAAGACAATGAACTGGTTCTCGGCGAACTCGCGAACCTTGACCATAGCGGCAACGGTCTCGCCGCTCTGGACATTCAGCATGTTCACCAGCGCCTTGCCCTTGGACGCACGCGACGCCTCGGGAATCTCGTAAACCTTCTCCCAGTAAACGCGCCCTGCCGAGGTAAAGAACAAGATGTAGTCATGGGTATTGGCCACGAAGAGGTGCTCGACGTAATCCTCCTCCTTTGTCTCCATCCCCGCCACGCCCTTGCCGCCGCGCCGTTGGGCCTTGTAGGTGCTCACCGCCGTGCGCTTGATGTAGCCGGTGTGGCTGATCGTGATCACGTAGCCGCGGTCGGCAATCAGATCCTCAATATTCACTTCGCCCTCGTCGGGCACCAGACTGGTCTGCCGCTCGTCGGCATACTGCTTCCGGACTTCGATCAAGTCGGCCTTGATCACCGCAAAGAGTTTCTCACGACTCGCCAGCAGATCACGCAGATAGGAGATCAACTTGATCAGCTCCAGATACTCCGCCTCGATCTTGCCGCGTTCCAGCCCGGTGAGCTGATAGAGGCGCATATCGAGAATGGCGTTGGACTGAATCTCGCTCAGACCGAACTTGGACATCAACTGGGCCCGGGCATTGTCGCGATCCTTGGATCCACGGATGATCTTGACGACCTCATCGAGATGGTCGAGCGCGATCTTCAACCCTTCCAGGATGTGGGCGCGCGCCTCGGCTTTGTCGAGGTCGAACTGGGTCCGACGCTTGATCACGTCGTAACGATGATCCAGATAGGCCTCCAGCAATTCCCGGAGATTCATGACTTTCGGCCGACCGTGGTCGATCGCCAGCATGATGGCGCCGAATGTCGTCTGCAACTGGGTGTGCTTGTAAAGGTTGTTCAGCACCACCTTCGCCACCACGCCACGCTTGAGCTCGATCACCACCCGGATCCCGTCCTTGTTCGACTCGTCGCGCAGGTCGGAAATGCCTTCCAGCTTCTTTTCCTGAACCAGGTAAGCGATGTTGGTGATCAGGGTCGCTTTGTTGACGGCATAGGGAATCTCGGTGATGATGATGCTTTCCTTGCCCTGCTTGCCTTCCTCAATACCCGCCCGGCCGCGAACCTTCAGCAGGCCGCGCCCGGTGCGATACATATCCGAGATCGGCTTCAGCCCGCAAATGATGCCGCCTGTGGGAAAATCGGGACCCTTGACGTGCTTCATCAGGTCATCAATGGTCGCGTTCTCGTGGTCAATCAGGTGCACCAGCGCATCGACCAGTTCGCCCAGATTGTGTGGAGGAATGTTGGTGGCCATCCCGACGGCGATACCCGTGCTGCCGTTCAGGAGCAGATTGGGAACGCGAGCGGGCAGCACGGAGGGCTCCATGAGGTCGCCATTGTAGTTCGGCACCATGTCGACGGTATTCTTGTCGATATCCGCCAGCATCTCTTCCGC
Source organism: bacterium (assembly GCA_037134355.1). Classification (GTDB taxonomy): domain Bacteria; phylum Verrucomicrobiota; class Kiritimatiellia; order CAIKKV01; family CAITUY01; genus JAABPW01. The sequence goes on from JBAXMJ010000078.1 coordinate 9,312, forward strand.
CATGCTGGTCAGACGCGACTCGGTATACCGGTAGGCGGCGGCGTTGTCACCGTCGATACTGCCGAAGTTACCCTGACCATCCACCAGCATATAACGCATGGCGAAATACTGGGCCATCCGCACCAGGGTGTCATACACCGACGAATCCCCGTGCGGGTGGTATTTACCGAGCACTTCACCGACGACGTACGCGCATTTCTTATAAGGCCGGTTATGCAACAGGCCGAGATTGCGCATGGCGTACAGGATGCGCCGCGCGCCGGGCTTCATTCCGTCACGGGCATCCGGCAGGGCGCGCCCGATGATGACACTCATGGAGTAATCAATATACGAGCGCTGCATCTCGTCTTCGATATTGATATTGGCGATCAGTTCGTTGCGTGTGTACATGGCTTAGATATCCAAATTCGTTACGTTAAGGGCATTGTCCTCGATAAACTTGCGCCGGGGCTCGACTTCATCACCCATCAGGATGGTAAAGATTTCATCGGCCTTGATCGCATCCTCCTGCACCACCTTAAGCAACTTGCGCTTGTCGGGATTCATGGTGGTTTCGTAGAGCTGCTCGGGATTCATTTCTCCCAAGCCTTTGTACCGCTGGATGTTCAGGCCCTTGCGCCCGAATTCACGGATCACCTCAAGCAGGTTCGGCAGGGAAAAGATCGGCGTCTCCCCATCATCGGCATCCTTAAGCTTGAACACCGGCTCCTCATGCGGGTTGAAGTGATCCATTGTGAAGCCCTTCTTCTCAATGGACTCCACCACCTTGGCCAGCGCATTGGCCACATAAAGCTCCTGCCACCGGAACCCGGCATCGGCCTGACCGGCGGCGGGGGAATGACCGTTTTCCGTGAAGATTTCAAGCTGCGAGCCCGTCTTCTTCTCCGTCTCCTCGCGAAGTTCCTTGAGCGCGTTGTCGTCGGTCACAAAATGATGCTCGGCATTCTCACCCTTGCCGATGGTCACGTAGTAACGCGGAAACGCGCCAGCCTTGTTCCGCTTCTTCAGGTACTCCTCGAGGTTTACTCCCTTGCGGGCGAGGCTCTTGGAGGCCTGCTCGATCTGCAGCAGCAATTCCATTACCGCCATCAGTTCCTTGCCTTCAAACGTCTTGCTGCGGCCGACCTTCAACGTCAGATCCTCGGCGCCAAGCTCCAGGAGTTTGCGGGTCAGGGTTTCATCGGTATCGATATATTCCTCGCGCTTCTTGCGACTGACCTTGTACAGCGGCGGCTGAGCCAGGTAGACGTAGCCGCTTTCGATCAGGTGCGGCATCTGGCGGTAAAAGAAGGTCAGCAATAGCGTGCGGATATGCGATCCATCCACATCGGCATCGGTCATGATGATGATCTTGTGGTAACGGACCTTCGACACATCGAAGTCATCCTGCCCGATTCCCGCGCCGATGGCCGTGACCATGGTGCGGATTTCGTTGTTGTTCAGGATCTTGTCCAGCCGCGCCTTCTCGACGTTCAGCACTTTACCGCGCAAGGGCAGAATGGCCTGGAACTCGCGGTTCCGGCCCTGCTTCGCCGAGCCACCGGCGGAATCACCCTCAACCAGGTAAAGTTCGCACAAGGCCGGGTCACGTTCGGAACAATCGGCCAACTTGCCGGGCAGCGCGGCGGAATCCAACGCGCCCTTCCGGCGGGTCAGGTCGCGGGCCTTGCGGGCCGCATCGCGGGCACGGGCCGACAGCAGGGCCTTCTCGATGATACGCTTGGCCACCGGGGGATGCTCTTCAAGATAGGTGCCCAACTCGTCGTTCACCACAGAGGCCACAATGCCCTCCACCTCGCTGTTACCCAGCTTGGTCTTGGTCTGCCCCTCAAACTGCGGGCCGGGCAACTTGACGCTGATCACAGCGGTCATGCCTTCCCGAATATCCTCACCCGAGAGAGTCTCCTTGTCCTCCTTGATCAACTTGTTGGCCTTCGCGTAGGCATTGACCGTCCGGGTCAACGCCGAACGGAAGCCGCTCAGATGCGTGCCACCCTCGATGGTGTTGATGTTGTTCGCAAAACACAACATCGTCTCGGTATAGGTATCGGTGTACTGGAACGCGATCTCCACTTCAATCTTATCGCGCTCTTTCGTAAAGGCGATGACCTTGGGATGAATCGCCGCCTTGCTGCGGTTCAAATGCTCGACAAACTCCACCACGCCGCCCTTGAACTTAAAGAGCTCCTCGCGGGCAGGCTCCTCCTGGGAGAAGTTGATCTCAATCCCGCCGTTCAGGAACGCCAGTTCGCGCAGGCGGTTCGCCAGGATATCCCACTCAAACTTAATGGAGCCGAGGAAAATCTGGGTATCCGGCAGAAACGTGATCTTGGTTCCCGTTCCGCGCGTTTTGCCAATGGTTTCCAGCTTCGACACCGGCTTACCACGCTCATAACGCTGGTGATAGATCTGACCATCGCGACGGACTTCCACCTCAAGCCACTCACTCAACGCGTTGACGCAGGAGACACCCACCCCGTGCAATCCGCCCGAAACTTTGTAACTGTCGTTGTCAAATTTTCCACCGGCATGCAGAACCGTCAGGGCCACTTCAACGGCAGGCCGCTTCTCCGTCGGATGCATATCCACGGGAATTCCGCGGCCATTGTCGTTGATTGTGCAGGATCCGTCGGCATTCAGTCGAACCTGGACACTGGTGCAATAGCCCGCCAAAGCCTCGTCAATCGAATTGTCCACAACCTCATAAACCAGGTGGTGAAGACCACGCACTGAGGTGTCGCCGATATACATGGCGGGACGTTTTCGCACAGCCTGTATACCCTCAAGGACGGTGATATGGGACGCATCATACGCCCCGCTCTTTTTTTGTTGTTCAGCCATAGTTAGAACTCATTCTTATGGAATAACTTACATCGCCAGCAAAGCATCCGTTTTTGATCTCAAAAAAGGACATTCCCCGGGGGGACTCATTACGGTTCGAAAGATACCGAAAACAGGGGGCGTCCGCAAGCGGAATTGTCCCCAAAAACCACAAAATGTTGCGTTACGAAACCAGACCTACCCGCAAGGGGTTGTGGTCGAGCTGGTGTACCGGCTTCAGCCGGCTCCCTCTTCTCCCGCCGCCTAAAGGCGGGACACCAACACTTTGCTCCCGCTGGTGTACCGGCTTCAGCCGGCCCTCTCTTCTCCCGCCGCCTAAAGGCGAATGGCGCGTAGTTAAGGAGACACATATTTGGCCTTGCGTCGGGAGCTTTTGG
>JBAXMJ010000079.1:0-12466 GCA_037134355.1 bacterium
AGCAGCGGATTGTCACGCGGCTTAAGCGTATGGGTGATGGATTGAGTCATGGAAATCAGGCGGTCTTGTTCTTGTCCACTGTGCCGTCGTAAGCCTTGTAGTGGGCATAGGAGTGGTAGTAGCCCGCTCCGTACCCATACGCCGTCCTGGAGAAATCCACGTCGTTGACGATGGTCACCAGCACGCCGACCCCCGCCTCGCGGAACCGGTGCAGCGTATGCCAGACGGCCCGCTTGCGGCTGACCTCGGGGCGGGCCACCACCAGCACGGCATCCGCCAGGGCCGCCAGCGAGAGGGCATCACTCACCAATCCCAGCGGCGGGGCATCCAGGATGACCCGGTCATAATTCGTTCGCGCCCAGTGCAGGAAGGCCGCGAGCTTGTTTTCGTTCACCAGTTCGGGGTGACTGTGCGGCGCCGGCCGGCCAGCCATGACGGAGAGGCCGGGAACTATCGTCGTCGTATAGGCCAATGTGGCGAAACTGGCCTCCGGTGCACCTGCGGCCAGAAACTCCGACAGGCTCTGGTGCTTCGCCGGCAGCGGGAATATCCCGGCGAGACGCGGTCGGCGCAGATCGAAATCGATCAGCAGCGTTTTTTCGCCGTGCCGGGCATAGGTGATGGCCAGATTGCAGGCGGTGACCGTTTTGCCCTCCGAGGGCATCGAGCTGGAGAGCAGGATGACACCGTTATGGGTCTTGTACTGGGGCGAGTCGAGCATGGCCCGCAGGCCTGCGAAAGCCTCGGCGAGCTCGCTGTGACAAAGGGTCGCGGAGGCGGTCGCGATGCTGGCACGATCCTTGGTCTTGGCGTGAGGGATGACGGCCAGAACCTTGGCTGCACCGGTCACCTCGAGCTCGTGCGGGGACTCAAGCCGGTCGCCCAGCGAGTCCTGCAGCAACGCCAGCCCGAATCCACCCATCAATCCGAGCAGGATGGCCAGGGCGATGATCCGGGCGGGCTTGGGTCTCACCGGCATCTCCGGAACGGCGGCGCGCTCCACGATCTTGACCGTCGCGGTGTTCTCATCGGCGGCCATGCGGGCCTCCTGGATGCGGTTCAGGATCCCGCGATAGGCGGCATCACTGGCATCACGGGTGCGTTCCAAGGCGCTCAGGTGCGTGCGCCGCTCCACGATCTGGAGTTCAAGATCCGCTGCAAGCCTGGCCTGATCCGCTTTCTTCTGGCGAAGACTCTCCGCCTGCTTCCGCAACAACTCCAGGTTCGAGGCGGAGGTTGACCGGGCCCGGTTCAGCGCGTCGAGCGCCTGGCTACGGCACATCGCCACGATCCCGTCCCTGGCCTGTACCTCCGGGTGCTTTGCCGTGTATTTCGACATCAAGGCATCCCGCTCGGCCAGGGCCACCATCCACTTGTCCATGGCGGCCTTGATTTCATCAGCCCGGGGAATCGAGGCGGGCAGTTTCCCCACGTTTTCAGGCTTTAACTCCACCGCGGTGATCGTGGTGAGCAGGTCACGCTCCTTGGCCTCCTGGCTTTCCAGGTCAACCAGCACCTTGTTGAAGTCCATCAGGGCGTTGTCGACGGTTTTCCGCTGGCTTTCCAGGACATCGATTTTGTTTTCCTGCCGGTATTTCATCAGCTTGGCGTCCGCCTTTTCGACTTCCGTCCGCTGGGTTACGCACTGGGTCTCCAACCAGATCACGGCGGCATCCGAGGCGATCCGGTTCTCATCATAGACGCTTGCTTCCGCCGCTTCCGCGAAAGCCGTGCAGAACTCGGCGGCGAACCCGGGATCCGTATGGTTGAATTCAATCTTGACCAGCCGGGTTCGGCGCAACAGGGTGAGGTTCAGGTTATCGAAAAGCCCCTTGAAGGCCTCATCCTGAAGCTTGCAATCCGGGTGCGCCTTGCGGTAACGGGCCATGGCTGCCTCCTGCATGACCCGTCCCTTGAACTTCTCAAGGCGGGTGTTGAAGATTTCCTCCGACTGCGAGCTGGCGCCCTGGTCCTCGATGACGGCGGCCTGTTGGGTCATGATCCGGGGGCGCCGCACGCTGAGCTCCACCAGGCTCGTGGCCTGATACACCTTCTGGGTCGTGCTGAGATAGTAGTATGCCGCCGTCCCCGCGAACAGCAGGACCAGCAGGATGGTCAGCCAGTTCTTGCGCGCCACGCGCAGCAGCCGGCGGGGGTCGAGGGAGCCCAGCAGGCCGCCACCCTCGTCGGGCGCTCCACCATAATAGGGATTTCCGTAGGGCGCTCCCCCGTAATTGCGAGAGGGAACGGGCTCGACAGGATTCGGGGGAGTTTGTGGTGTTTGTGGGTTCATAGTGTGGTTATTGGTTGTTGGTTATGGGTTATTGTGAATCTTGGTTTCTGACTCCTGTTACTTTTGGCAAGGCGGCCAGGATCACCACCCAGGTGCAGAGAATGGCCGGGCAGCGGAACGGCAGGTCAATCAGGCTGAAGACCAGTACCAGCGAGAGACCTATGACTCCCATGACCCAGAGGGGGTCGCGGCGGGGCACAGACACTTTTTCTCTTCTGTAGTAGCCGCCGTCCCTGGCGGCATCTACCGGCGAGACGCCGGTTACTACAGGAGCTTGGCACTCACTTCTGACATATTTTGCAGGGAGAAATAGCGGACCCATCAATGCCATTCCCGTCGCCAGCATCAAGCCAAATCCAATGACACCAAACTCGGCCAGAAACTGGAGGATGTCGCAGTGAACATTGGCTTTCCCGGGGCTTTGCGCAATCATCTTCCACTCCTCGGGGGGCAAATACAGGGCGAGCAGGTAGCGGTAGCCCCAGCCTCCGATGCCGAGAAGTTTATGATCCTGCCAGATCCGCCAGGCCGCCACATCCAGTTCCAGCCGCCCCCCCATGGCGAGGTTGACGTTGTCCAACACCGGGAAAAGGCGGTGATGAATCGGCTTCCTGACTTCAAACTCCTTGAGAATTTCATTTTTACCGAAGCCCGCCACGGCGAAATAGAACACAAATAACACGGCGACCGTAGCCACCGCCAAATTGAGCCTTTTCACAGCACTCAGCCTGTTCCATCCGCGAATGAGCCCATACACGACAACAAACCCCGCCAGCGCCCAGGCCAGGATCACCCCCGCGCGACTCAGCGACAGGTTGGCCCCCACCAGACAAAGCACCAGGGACGCCACCAAGGCAACTGTCCGATACACAGATCGGCTCCCTGTGGGACCCACATTGAAAATCTCCCGATACAGAAACCCGGCCGCCAGAGCACCCATCAGCACAAAATACGCCGCAGCATGATTGGTGTAGCCGAACGAGGCGAAGAAGCCATCGCCTGTCGGCGCGAGCCAGTACTGAAGGCGCGTTCCTGTAAGGAACTGAACGATGCCAAAGATCGACAGCAAACCCGCACTATAGACCAACCCATGCAACAGGCCCGATATAGCCACCCTGCGCACAGCGGGTGAGCGAACGGTCAGCCCCGCAACCCAGGCCGGAAAAAACCAGCTCACCATCTGCGCGGATTCCACCCTGGAGAACGCCGATGGCCAACCGGCATGCGGGGGCTGCGAATACCGCCATTCACTGAACCCGACATCGAAATAAAGGACCCTTCCTGCATTCCCCCATTGGATGGCAAGGTAGCCCAGGAACAGGAGCCCGAAATAAAAGAAGGCATCACGCCACAACGGACGTGATCGCGATGCCCCCGATCGAGCGGTCATCCAGGCGGATGCCAGCAGGATCACCAGCAGGCCGCACGAAGCCCAGACGGCAGGAGGAAGCCATGCCACCCTCAGTCCGCCCCAGACCCAGGTCAGGTAAGCCAGAATCAGCGTGAGGCCGGAGACGAGGAGTGCCTGAATCATCCTGCAATGCGTTATTGCTGGCCGTTATAACCCGTGGCGACAGGAGGGGGAGGGAGCGCATCGCTTGCAGGCGTGCTGGCCGCCTTGGCCTCCGTATAGGCGGTCGAGAAGGTTTCCGCCATGGCGGTCCCGGCACTGCCCCCGGCTGTGGCGATCGCACTCTGAATACTCGACACCACTGCGGGATTCGCACTGATGGCAACCGTGACCCCGCAGGCCGTGCCCAGGCTTGCGGCCAGCAGGGGCGCCGAGCCCGCCTGTGCGGCCGTGAAGGACGTCGAGATGACGCTGTTGATACTGGCGGCTTGCGCCGTAGGGCTCAGGCCCAGTGCCATGATTTGGACAACGACCGCCTTGATGACCTGGGCCGCTTGTTCGGGCGACGCCCCCACCAGCAAGGCTTCAATTGCCGCAGGATTTTTTGCCGCCGCCGCCAGCTGCTCGGCCGTCGGGGCCTTAAAGGTAGAGGCAGCGAGTGCCGACATGGCTGTAATCATCATCACGCCTACGATTCCGGATAGTATTTTGTTCATTGCGTACTCCTTGATTTATGGTTACTGGGATTTTTTCAACCTTGCTTAATATTGAAGTTTCATACCCACCATGATGCGGGTTTCATCATACGCCGACGACACCGTTGACTCCACTTTCTGATACTGGGTTTCTGCATACAGCTTCAGGAATTTAGCCGGCGTCATGTAATCCACACGGGCTCCAACGCCGCTTCCCTTATCGGTCCGGTCCTTCACCCCGCCTGATACCGCGACGGGATCCAGATAGTCATCCTGCCGGTACGAGGCATTCGCCGAGAGGATAATTGTGGGCATAAACTTATAGAAAGCCCCCGCCCAGACAGTGTTATAGGCACTGCCGTTTTCCGCGTAGAGGGACGAAAGAACCGTTCCGTTCCGTCCCCCCGTCTGAAACGTGATCTTGTCCGTCGCGATCCAGGCGACCGAAAGGTCGTAGTTGAAGGAGGTCTCATCGCTGGCTACAGGCCTCTCAAAGAACTGGATACCAACACCCGCCTTGAACACCACCTTGTCCGTCCCGCGGGTCTTCAGCCCGACCCGCCCAGTGTAGTAGTTGGCCGGATCACTGATGACACCATTGTCCTGCAGGCCGCCCAGCAGGGTCACAAAACTGTCAGTCTTGTCGGTCAGGTGGAAGGATCCCTCGGCCTGCCCGATATGATTCTGGATATCAAAGATAGCGGGATCTTCATAATTAACGTCATCAAACCGGTAGCCGACATCCATCGTCATCTTGTCGGACAAGTTGCGCCCGACAGAAATTCCGATGTTATTGATGTCACGCCGGGTTGTTGCAGTGGAGTCCAGAACGGAGTCGGGCGACACGCCCAGAACGCCGGCTTCGGAGCCATGCAGGTCGATGTCCTCCGTACGCCTGAAGGACTGATCCGCTTCAATGACCAGCGTGTCGTGAGTCCCCTGTTTGAACTTCAGGATTTCACCACCGATGGAGAAATCCTTGTCGCTCAAGTCGCTGTAATTGCGGCTCCCGAGGTAGCCCAAGCCGGAGAAATCAACCTCATAGGCCGAGTAACCGAGTCTCAGGCCCGCCTCAGAATCGAAGAAGAAGTCGTCCTGTCTGCCGACGGACGCCTTCTCGACATTGGAATCATACGTCTCCCTGAGGCTCGCGTAGGGACTGAATGTCCAGGGCCCTGCATGAATCCCGTTCCCGGGTTCCGCGCTTGCGGCTGAAATCAGGGCAACGCCCATCGTCGCGATCATTATCACTCGTTTCGTCATGTTTTTCCTTTTTCTTTGTGCTTCCTAAATTATAACGGGGACTCGGGATTGTTAAAAAATCAATTCGGGGATGTACACGACATCATCTGGTTCCAACAGGATATCATTCTCTATCAAGCCTTCGGCGCCCACCGAACGCAAATCGACCTGCCAGGTCTTGATGCCCCCCCCGGGACGTTTACGGGTGATTCGAATGGCGTTTTCCTTTGCGCTTGTGTCATATCCGCCGGCCTGCTGGATGGCACCGCTGAGGGTCAAATCCCGGGTGGCGGGCAGGCTGACACGCCCCGGTTTCTTCACCCGGCCCAGCACGGTCACGCTCCCCCAGGGGGAGAGCCCCTCCCTGTTATCATCCCGCACAAACTCCACAATCACCTGGGGATTAACGAAAAACTCCTTGTAGGCTGAAGTCAATTGGGCGCTAAGGCTCTCCAGACTCTGCGCGCTGACCTTGACGGCGCCAAGCAGGGGCATGGAAATAGTGCCTTTGTCTGTTATCCGCTTGCCGGGTGCTGCGATCTCGTTTTTCCCCGCAACCAGCACCGTGACATTAATCACGAGACCTGGTCGCAGGTCGGCTGACTCAAAGGGAACATTCGTGGACGCGGCAGGATAATTACCAGCAAGCACGGCAGGATCGCGGGTGTGTTCTTGACGTGAAGCCACTGTGCTGATCCAGCAACCCGATACACACATTCCCAGGAGAGGGAAAGCCAACAAGAAGACTGGAGGTTTACAGGTAATTTTCATCATACCTCATCATGCAAGGCCGAATTCCTACACACTCCGTGCCCGTCATTTATCCAAGATTACGAAAAGCATGCCTGACAAAAAAGCGGGGCATTTGTTATTGCGATGTCACAATTTCAACTACATTCACAGAAGTCAGACACACCTCCATCATCCCGCCCTTCTTCGGCAAAGATGATCCTGTAAAGAGCAGTTGAATCAGGAAATAGAACACTTAGTCGCAAATCTTAGTCTCCCCTCTTAGTCAGTCACTTATCGACTAAGCAGTTGGACTAAGTGTAACCAACTACCCGCAGAAGGGTATGGGTCGGGAGTTCAAATGGAATTGCGGAATGTTGTGAGCAGGGGTCAGTATATTCGCACCCCAAAATCAGAGTTTCCCTGATTGTTTGATTTTCGCCAAATGATATCACCAACCTATGGAGGGGGTTGCCATGAACATTCTGCTGATCGATGATGACATATTAATTCTTACTGCACTGAAAATGGCATTCGAAAAGTGGGGACACAATGTTGTTGCCTACGACAATCCGATTAATTGCCACGCTTTTTGTTCAACGGAATGTCCTTGCCCTATAATTAAAAACGGATGCCCTGATGTTATCCTGACTGATGTGAATATGCCGCAGGTTAATGGGATACGATTTGTTGAAGAATTAATACGAAAAGGTTGCAAGTGTCCCAAAATCGGCATGATGTCTGGCGATTGGAGTGACTCGGATTTGTTGAGAGCAGCTTGTATGGGGGCTACGGTTTTCGCCAAGCCGTTTGACCTTTCAAGACTTCGTTCCTGGGTGTCAGAAGAAAAAATATTGCACGACTTACGCGGCCGATGTGCTTGATGAGGTCGGGTTGTATGGATTCGTCACGACTTCTGCTTGGCGGGGCCCTCTCTGACATACTGCTCGCCGGAGGCCACTGCCCGCAATGCCGGAATGAGTTCCTCGAAAGCCAGACTTTTCCTCACATACCCCAAGCATCCAGCGTCTAAAACGGCTTGAACCAGGCTGCTGCCAAAGTGGTTGGAAAGCGCCAGTACCCTGATTCTCGATTGTTCAGCGATAATTTTCCTGGTTGCTTCGATTCCATTCATGTCTGGCAAAAGGATGTCCATGATGACGACATCCGGATGTGCGACACGCGCCTTTTCCAATCCCTCTTCCCCCGACTGAGCCTCCGCGACCACTGTCATGTCCGGTTGCTGCTCAATGAGTGCCCTTATCTCATCACGGGTGGGTTTGTGATCTTCGATCAGTAGAATTTTCATGACATTAACATTTAAATGCCGTGCGCTTGGAGCCTGTGGTTATGTTGCATCAAGAGATGTAATGCCCTCACGAACGGCATACTTGGTCAATTCAGCCATACTGTGGAGGTTAAGTTTTTCCATGATGTTGTGACGATGGGTCTCGACCGTCTTGACGCTGACGCTCAACCGGTCGGCCACATCTTTTGTACACTTGCCCTCGGATAAAAGTTGTAATGCTTCCCGTTCGCGATCGGTCAGAACGACAAACGCCGGGTTCGCGCTCTGTGATGATGAAATCTCGACATATTCGTCGATCACTCCCTGAGCGATATCTGCGCTGAGGTACTTCTTTCCCTTCATGACTTCCCGGATCGCGCGTACCAGTTCCTCGTATGCCTTGGACTTCAGGATATAGGCCGAGGCTCCGGCTTTCAACATTTCCCTGACAAGTTCACGGCTGGCATGTCCCGAAAGAGCCACTATCTTGATGCACGGATTGATCTTTAAGAGTTTCCGTGTCGCCTCGATCCCATTGAGATCCGGCATTGACACATCCATGACGACCACGTGAGCCCCGGACTTCTGGGCCAGGTCGATCGTGGTCTTGCCATTATCCGCCTCGCCAACCACAATCAGGTCCTGTTCCTGGCTGATAAGCGACTTAAGTCCCTCGCGCAGCATCGCATGGTCATCGGCAAGCAGAATTCGCACAATCATCGCTTTTTGTCCTTTCCGAAGATCTCCGTCTCATTGCATTCCCCTCAGGGGCATCGTTCATTAATGTTTTAATTGTGTCTGGAGAGTTCCGGGATGTCCATCAGGAAAAACCCGATAAGTGAGTTCCATAATCCTGATTCCCACATCTTCGCTTTCACTTGACGCAAGGCGCGCCTGTGACAAGATACGGCCTCAACTCAACCCGTGTCCCCCGAGGAAACAGTGGCGTGCAAAAGAACCTTCGCCAGCAGGCCGAAAAGATCGCCATGGGCAAAGCCGCCCCAGCCCAGGAATCCATCGAGGCCCTGTCGCCGGAAGCTGCCCGGCAGACGCTCCACGAACTGGGGGTGCATCAGATCGAGCTGGAGATTCAGAACGAGGAGCTGCGCCGGGCACAGGCAGAACTGGAAGCCTCGAAGGCACGCTATTTTGACCTCTATGACCTGGCACCGGTCGGCTATTGCACGATCTCCGAAAAAGGCTTGATTCTTGAAGCCAACCTCACCGCCGCAAGCTTATTAGGCGTGGAGCGGCAAAAACTGGTTAATCAACTGTTGGCGCGCTTCATCAGCAAAGATGACCAGGACCTGTACTACCTGCACTGCAAACCCCTCTTTGAATCCGGTACGCCACAGGCCTTCGAGCTCAGGATGGTGAAAAAGGACGGGGCGCTGTTCTGGGTGCAACTGACGGCGAGCGCCGTGAAGGGCGTTGATGGCGCACCGATGTGCTACGTCGTGCTTCACGACATCACCGAACGCAAGCTGGTGGAATTGTACGGGGATATCGGACGAGAAGTCCTGCAGATCCTGAGCGAGCCTGATGATTTGAAGCATTCCCTTCGCCGTGTCCTGGCCGTATTGAAGTCCCGGACCGGACTGGATGCCGTGGGCATTCGCCTGCAAGATGGAGACGACTTCCCGTATTTTGCCCAGAATGGATTTTCAACGGATTTCCTACTGACGGAAAACACACTCATCGATCGCGGCGCGGATGGCAGGGAGTGCCGGGACGAAGACGGCAACGTCAGACTGGAATGCACATGCGGTCTGGTCATTTCCGGCAAAGTAGACCCATCCAGCCCGCTCGTCACACGCGGGGGAAGCTTCTGGACAAACAATTTATTCCCGCTTCCCGACATCCCACCCGGCCAGTATCCCCGGCATCATCCGCGCAATCAATGCATCCATCAGGGCTATTCTTCTGTGGCTCTGGTGCCGATCCGTAGCCGCGAGGGAATTGTCGGACTGCTCCAGTTCAACGATCGGCGCAAAGGATGTTTCACCGTCTTATTAGTTGAACTCCTGGAAGTCATTTCCGCGCGTCTCGGGGCGGCGCTGTTACGCCAGCAGGTGGAAGCGGCGTTGCGCGAGAGCCGGGACGCCATTAACCACGCTCAGGCCATAGCTCACATAGGCAGTTGGAGCCACAACTTGCAGAACCATGTGCTGCACTGGTCTGACGAGAACTATAGGATTTTGGGCGTTTCGCGAGACATGCCGCTCCTGTACGAAACGTTCCTGAACGCCGTGCACCCGGAAGATCGTACGCGTGTTCACGAGACCTGGACGGCAGCACTGCGCGGGAAGCACTACGACGTGGAGCACCGGATTGTGGTGGGCGGCACGATCAAGTGGGTGCATAACTGTGCCGAGTTGATGTGCGAGGAGCAGGGCATCCCCAGCCGGTGGGTTGGCACCACCCAGGACATCACGGACCGGAAACATGCCGACGAGGCGGTCCGGCAAGCGAGCGCACGGGAGCTCGAGGCCATGGCGATTGCCACGGCCTCGAACACGGCGAGGGACGCACTGGACGCCATGAACGAGGGCGTGCTGCTGGCAAGCATGACCGGGACGATCCTGTCGACGAACCCGGCCTTGGAGCGTATGAGCAGCCAGCCGGCAGATCGGATCGTCGGCCTCTCTGCAGAAGCGTTCCTAGCCAGGCTGATCGTGCCGGAAGACCGGAGCCTGATGGTTGACTGGTTGCGCCGCGCGATGTGCGGGGAAGACGGAGGCATCCAGCGTTTTTCCGCGTTTTTATCCGGTGCGCGATTCCCCGTCATCTGCGGAATCTCCTTCATTCGCAGTTTTGACGGAAAGCCGACCACGATTGTGGTGACCCTTCGGGACATGTCCGAACTGCATTCGGCACAGATGACACTGGAAAAGAGCGAACAGAAGTACCGCGAACTGGTGGAGAACGCGAACAGCATCATCATGCGGATCACGCCGGATCACACCATCACCTTTTTCAACGAGTATGCTCAGACATTCTTCGGTTACGAGGCGCAGGAAGTGGTGGGCCGGAATGTGCTGGGCACAATCGCGCCGGAGCTGGATTCCGAGGGCCGCGACCTGCGGCCGATGTTTCAGAAGATCTCGGCGCACCCGGAACTCCATGGCGTCAATGAGAACGAGAATGTGTGCCGCGACGGTCGACGTGTGTGGGTGCACTGGACGAACCGGGCCCTTCGCGACGACCAGGGAAATATGATCGAGATCCTTTGCGTAGGCACGGACATCACCCGGCGTCGCGAGATGGAAGCGGAAGCCCTGCGTTACCAAAAACGGTTGCGGGAGCTTACGGAACAACTGGCGACATCCGAGGAGCAGGATCGCTGGCGCATCTCACGCACTATCCACGACACAATCATTCAGAACCTGTCACTGTCTATCATTCGACTGGGAACCATGGAAGGATCGCTGACTGAGGCTAAGATGACCGAGGAGGCCAGCAGGCTGCGCCAGATCCGGAATCTACTCGATCAGGCAAGCGACGAGTGTCGTACGGTCATGTCCGAGTTGACTCCCGCATTGCTTTACGAACTCGGGCTGATTCCGGCGCTCAACGATCTTGCTCAACAAATGGCTGCGAAACACGGGACACGGATCACCGTGGAAGGCGGCAATCCGGAAACGCCCATGTCGAACCCGCTTCGCGGATTCCTGTTCGAATCCGTGCGGGAACTGATCATGAACGCAACGAAGTACGCCGGACCATGCGAGGTCCGCGTGGCCGTGAACAGACACGACGGCGTGCTGGCGATCAGCGTCGCGGACGATGGAAGAGGATTCGATCTATCCAACGCCAATGTCAGGCTAGACCACAAAGGCGGCTTTGGTTTGTTCAACATCCGGCAGCGCCTGGATGGACTGGGCGGGCATCTCGCCGTCGAGTCGGCGCCCGGCAAAGGGACAACAGCGACGATCCGGGTGCCGGTGCAGTAGTCAGTGGTCGCTAGGGTATTTCGCAACGCTTACCCATCCTTCTCCCGATTACCGTTTTCTGGTTTTCTGCGATTGTTCGCCTTGTCATTAAAGAAGGAGACAAGGTTATGAGCGTGATGCTTCAGACGGGAGTCTTGGCTGACAGCGATCTGTCGCTTCTTGGGTATGTCCGGCTCATGGCAGACACGGCGCAAACGGATGCCGCCAAGAAGGTTTTTGAGTTGTTCGCACAAAAGGAGATACAGCGACTGAAGACTGTCCGGTTGATGCGATCACGATCGAAGAGTTGAGGGACGGGGCAGTAATTATTAATAAAAGGAGGATGAGTAATGAAAAAGTCAACAGGTAGCAAAGGCAAGAAGGTCGATTTCCAGGTCACAGCGGAGCCGGGGAGTGAAGTGTTTGTGGCAGGAACGTTCAACAACTGGGATCCCAAGATGCATCGTATGAAGGATAGCCCGGGCAGTGGGCATTGCAAGGCCACGCTGGTTCTTCCACCTGGGCGTCACGAGTACAAGTTCGTCGTCAACAGTGAGTGGCGCGCGGATTCCAACTGCGCCGAATCGGTGTTGAACGACCAAGGCTCGCTAAACAGCGTGATCACGATCTAACCGCAGGAGGAGTCGCATAATGATGTGCTTCATTCCCGATCGGCTACCACAGTGGCTACAGACTTTCAGGCTTCACGCCGTGATGAACGACTGCCGACTATCCAGAAGTTCGCGCACCTTGTACGCAAGGTCGGTGCCCTTATCCCAGCACTTCGCGAACCTTGCGAGCCATGGCGTCGCGCGAAAAGGGTTTCTGTATGAAGTGCATTCCCGCGGCCGGTGCCTGCTGGTTCAAGATCACATCAGCCATGTAGCCGGACATGAACAGGACTTTGAGGGCCGGTCGGTTCTCCAGGAGTCGTTC
>JBAXMJ010000080.1:0-12272 GCA_037134355.1 bacterium
CTCTCCGAGGCCTCCGCGGACGGCTCGGAGAGCCGTCCCTACCCTGAGTTCATGAACAGTAAATGATGAGACCCTTCTTAACGCCTCACGCCTCATGCCGGACGATCTGGAGAAGGCGAGTCTTGAGAAGATCGAGCCCTGCGCCGGTCTCGGTAGACACGGGAAGTGGCTTGGTTTTGGTTTCCTTCCGGAAACGAGCCAGATTATCCTTCGCTTCAGGAAGATCCATTTTATTGGCCACCACCAGCGTGGATCGCTGAAGCAGGTCTTCGCGATAAAATTTCAGTTCATTTTGGAGAACCCGGTAATCCTCAACCGGATCGCGTCCCTCTGTCCCGTTCATATCGATCACGATGGCCAGGCAGGAGGATCGCTCAATGTGGCGAAGAAACCGGTCGCCTAACCCAACTCCTTTGTGGGCATCCTTGACCAGTCCTGGGATATCCGCCACCGTATAGCTGACGGCCTCAAAATCCTCCCCCACTTTGACGGTCCCGATGATCGGATTCAGGGTGGTGAATGCATAGGGAGCAATCTTGGGATGGGCATTGCTGATCTTACTCAACAGGGAAGACTTGCCGGCATTGGGAAAACCTACCAAGCCCACGTCCGCGAGAAGTTTCAAATCGAGCCTGATGTTTTTCTCCTCGCCCATTTCCCCGTCGGTATGTTCGTACGGGGTCTGATGCGTCGAAGTCTGCCAGTGGGGATTACCCAGCCCGCCCCGGCCACCCCGGGCGATCCGCACTTCAGTACCGGGATCGATGAGATCACTTAACAACTGATCATTGGATAAATCACGAATCTCAGTGCCACAGGGAACCGGGATGACCAGGTCTTGCCCATTCTTGCCATGCATCCGCTTCCCCATGCCGTGCTGGCCTTTTTCGGCCCGTTGCAGGGGATTAAAAAACAGGGAAATCAGGCTGTCGGTATTCAGATCCGCCCGCAGGATAACGCTGCCGCCATGGCCGCCGTCGCCGCCATCGGGACCGCCCTTTGGAACATATTTTTCACGCCGAAAGCACAGGCATCCATTGCCGCCATTACCGCCTGCGGCATGAATCACCACAGAATCAACAAATTTCCGGGTCTTCATGGATTTTCCTCTTTCCCCTGTAAAGACAAAGGCCGCGCCCAGGGGGCCGCGGCCTGTACGAAGCGAAAATTAATCAGAGCCGCGCTTACGCCGTGACCTCA
The DNA here is from genome assembly GCA_037134355.1 of bacterium. Classification (GTDB taxonomy): domain Bacteria; phylum Verrucomicrobiota; class Kiritimatiellia; order CAIKKV01; family CAITUY01; genus JAABPW01. The sequence continues at coordinate 1,201 of JBAXMJ010000080.1, forward strand.
TCCGCCACCACCATCACGCGACGGCCTTCTTTTTCGAACTTCACCTTGCCAGCCACCAGCGAAAACACGGTGTTATCGTTGCCCAACTTGGTGTTGCGCCCCGCCTTAACCTTGGTTCCGCGCTGCCGGACAAGAATACTCCCCGCCTTCACGACTTCGCCGTCATAATTCTTGACGCCCAAACGCTGGCCGGGACTGTTCCGCCCATTAACTCTACTGCCGCCTGCTTTCGACATATCTAAACTCCTATTCAGCCAATACTGGTCACGCGCAACACGGTCAACGGCTGGCGGTGACCCACTTTACGGCTATATCCCTTGCGGCGTTTCTTCTTATACGCCACCACCTTGGGGCCCTTGGTCCGCTCCACAATCTCGGCAACGACCTTGGCACCTTTCACAAAAGGGGTTCCGACCTTGAGGTCCGTACCATTTGAAAGCGCCAGCACCGACTCCAACGTCACGGCACTGCCCGCTTCCCCTTCGAGAATTTCAACTTTAAGGGTGTCACCGGCCTGTACCCGGTACTGCTTGCCACCCGTTCCAATAACTGCATAGGCTTCCATAATTCACATCCTTACCCAAGGCAGGGCGCCGCTTGCCGACTTCCTGCTCACAAAAGGGGGCATAATCTATGATTCCACCCCCCATTCTGTCAATGCTTCTTTTGGTCACTCTGAGTTTTGGCTCCGTTCAAGCAGGAATACTCGACTTTGCAACCTGTTCACGCTATAGGTGAGCGCCGTGAGTCATCATAAACTCAAAATCTTATCCGTTGTGGGGGCGCGGCCGAATTTTATGAAAATCGCGCCGTTTGTCAGGCAGCTGAATTGCTTTCCTGCCGACTTCACCCACGTTCTGGTTCATACGGGTCAGCATTATGACGCCTCGATGTCGGAGTCGTTTTTCCGCGACCTGAATATTCCCTGGCCGGATGTGGATCTTGAAATCGGCTCCGGCTCCCACGCCGAGCAGGTCGGCCGAACCATGATCGCCTTCGAAAAGGTCGTCCGGGATCATAAGCCCGACTGGGTCGTCGTGGTAGGCGATGTCAACGCAACCTGTGCCTGCTCGATCACCGCTAAAAAAGAGCACATCAACCTCGCTCATATTGAATCAGGCCTCCGCTCCTTCGATCTGGATATGCCGGAGGAAATCAACCGGATGGTGACGGATCGCCTGTCGGATCTTCTTTTCACGACGGATGAACTGGCGGACGCCAATCTCCTCAAGGAAGGGGTTCCCGCCAACCGGATCAAACGGGTCGGCAATATCATGATCGATTCGCTCGAGGAACACCGCCTCGCGGCCGCCTCGCTCAATCCCGACCGTTTCTGTGTCACCCAGGCCATCCCCGGTGCCCTGCATCCCAATCCTCCCCTGCGCGACAACCGCTATTCCGTCATCACCCTGCACCGTCCTTCAAATGTCGATGACAAGGATATTCTGGGAGAACTCGTCGCCTTCCTGACCACCGACGTGGCGCCCGTTCTGCCTCTGATCTGGCCCCTCCATCCCCGCACCCGCAAACAACTTGAACTGTTCGGGTTCTGGGAAACGCTCCGGAACTGTCCCGGCGTGATTCTGACCCAACCTCTCAGTTACCATGAGATGCTCCGGCTAACCCTTGGAGCCAAGGTCATGCTGACCGATAGCGGCGGGCTTCAGGAGGAATGCTGCGTCCTGGGAACGCCCTGCCTGACCCTTCGGGAAAATACCGAGCGGCCCGTCACCCTGCGCGAGCATGGCGGGGCCAGCATTCTGGTTGGAAACGACATCGGAACCATCCGGCAGGAATTCCGATTGGCCGCCACCCTGCCCCGCGTCAAACACAGCCCACCCTTGTGGGATGGCCACACCGCCGAACGGATTGTTGCCTGTTTCAGAGAATTGAATTAGTCTGACTGATCATGAAAGTCTTTGTCACAGGTACTGCGGGTTTTATTGGAATGAATCTCGCCCAGTCCCTTCTCGGGGAAGGCCACGAGGTTGTGGGGCTCGATAACTTTAATGATTATTATTCCGTTCAACTGAAGCGTGACCGGCATGCCCAGCTCGCCCGTCATCCCCATTACACCGGAGTCGAGGGAGATTTATGCGACACATCTTTGTTGACCAGACTTTTCAAAGAACACCGGTTTGACGTGGTCTGCAATCTCGCTGCCCAGGCGGGGGTGCGCTACTCCCTGACCAACCCGTTTGTCTACCAGAAATCCAACCTGGAAGGGTTCCTCAACATTCTGGAGGCCTGCCGGCACGCCAAAACCCCGCGCCTCGTTTATGCCTCCAGTTCCAGCGTCTATGGGGGGAATACAAAACTCCCCTTCAGCGAAAGCGATCCTGTTGACCATCCCGTGAGCCTCTATGCCGCCACGAAGAAGGCCAACGAACTCATGGCTCACACCTACACACACCTTTATGGACTGCAAACCGTGGGGCTCCGTTTTTTCACCGTGTATGGCCCGTGGGGTCGCCCCGATATGGCGATGTGGATCTTCACAAAAACCATGCTTGAGGGAAAACCGATTCCGGTCTTCAACCACGGGAAAATGCGCCGGGACTTCACTTTTGTTGACGATATTGTCGCCGGCGTGAAGGCCTCCCTTTTCAGCCCGGGACTGAATCCCTGTGAAGTGATCAATCTTGGAAACCACCACGCCGAAAACCTCATGGACATGATCGGAACCCTGGCAAACACCCTGGGCGTGGTGCCGAAAATGGAATTTTTTCCCATGCAACCGGGTGATGTCGAGGCCACCTACGCGGACATTTCGGTGGCTCAAGCCAAACTGGGATTCCAGCCCACCACCTCCATCGCACAAGGGATTCCACGGTTTCTGGCGTGGTACCGGGACTACCATTCAAAATAGGATTGAAAGTCACTGTTGTATAAGGAGTCGGGAATGAACTATCAGGAAAAGCTTATTGGGAAACTGAACCGCAAGTCCGCGGTGATTGGCATTATCGGCCTGGGTTATGTGGGGTTGCCGCTGGTCATCCGCTTTATCGAAGAGGGCTTCCGCGTCCTGGGAATCGACATCGATGATACCAAGGTAAAGAAACTCAACGCCGGAAAGAGCTACATCGATCACATTTCCGCATCGGACATTCGCCGGTGCGTGAAGGCGGGTTTTCGGGCCACCACAAATTTCGCCGAAGCCCGCAAGGCGGATGCGCTCATCATCTGCGTCCCCACTCCCCTCGATGAGCATCGCGAGCCGGATTTGAGCTATGTGATCGGCACTGTGGAATCCCTGATCCCGAATATCCGGGCGGGCCAGATCATGTCACTCGAAAGCACCACCTATCCGGGCACCACCGATGAGGAGCTTCTGCCCCGGATCCAGCGCCGCGGCTTTACGGTGGGGAAAGACTACTTTCTGGTCTTCTCTCCCGAACGCGAGGATCCCGGAAACAAGTCCTTCAACACACGCACTATCCCGAAGGTCTGCGGCGGCGACACCCTGGCCTGCCAGGCAGTGGGTGAGAGCCTCTACAGTCAGGTGATTGACCGGGTCGTTCCCGTCGGCTCCACCCGCGTGGCGGAAATGACCAAGTTGCTTGAAAACATCCACCGCTCCGTGAACATCGGGCTGGTGAATGAAATGAAAATCGTGGCCGACAGCATGGGGATCGACATTCATGAGGTCATTGCCGCCGCCTCGACCAAGCCGTTCGGGTTTGTGCCCTACCAGCCCGGTCCAGGGCTGGGCGGCCATTGCATTCCCATCGACCCCTTCTACCTCACCTGGAAGGCCCGGGAATACGGGGTTCATACCCGTTTTATCGAGCTGGCGGGTGAAGTGAACAGCGGTATGCCGGAGTGGGTCATTAATAAAGTGGCTGACGCCCTGAATGAGCGCGGCAAATCCGTGAAGGGTAGCAAAATCCTGGTTCTGGGAATTTCTTATAAGAAGGATGTGGACGACCCGCGTGAGTCGCCCTCCATGATCCTGCTGGAGAAGCTGCGTAAGCGGGGCGCAAAATTCGCCTACTCGGATCCCTACTTCCCTTCGTTTCCGAAAATGCGGGAACACCATTTCGATTTGAAAAGCGTGCCGCTGACCCCGCGTAACATCGCCTCATTTGACTGCATCCTGCTGGCCACAAACCATACCGCCTTCGACTACAAGCGGCTGAAGAAGCATGCGAAGCTGATCGTGGATACCCGGGGAATTTATCTGAAGCCTGCGAAAAACATCGTCAAGGCGTAGGGCTATTACACCACCGTCATGACCATCGCGCCCAGAACGCCCGTCAAAACCCCGGCCGTGAAACCAATGAGGCAGGTTCGGACCCGGGGCGGACGGGGATGAAAATGGCGCAGGGTTAAAAACCCGACCAGAACGGCAATCACAAACGCCGTTGGAATGGATCCCGCCAACCCGGCCACGCTGGTGGAACAGAGGGCGCTGCAGCCCGCTTTGATGGGTGGCAGATCATACCCGTCGGCTCTCCCGTATATCAGGCGCCCCATTCCGGTACCCATCAGCATTCCGCCCATGATTCCGATCATGAAGGTGCAAATGGACAACAGGACATTCCGCCTGGCGAGCCAGCCGGTAACTGATCCGGCCACCGCGCCAGCCAGCATGGAGGCGAGAATGGTTAAGTCCACCAGCGGTATACCTCTTGCACTCGGATCGACCATAATCACTGCCCTTCGTCCCTAACTAGGGACATCACGAATCTTCAATGTCCTTCTTATGGGGGAATACACGGGGCAAAGTCAAGCACCCCCTGTTGAATGGCCGCAGGAATCTTCAGGACAGATGGGGGCTTCGAGTGAGGCAGGCTCAGGCCGGAATCACGGGGTGCCAATCAACGTCCTTGTCAATCCGATCAATCCAAGCGTTGAATTCCGTCAGATCCAGGGGCTTAGTGAAATATCGCGTCCCGTATTTCGCCATCCGGATCAAATCCGCATGCTCCATCCCCTTCCCCGAAATCAGGGCCAAGTTCCGGCATCGACACCCTTTTTTCATGATGAGTTCCAATAGTGCGACTCCGTTCACGGAAGGCATATCGACATCAGAGATGATCACGGCTGGACAGTTGGGATGCAGGGCGCAAGGACAGTTCACGTCCTGATGCAGAGGGGCAAGAACCGGGTCTGAATAGGCTTCAACCTCATAACCCCGCCGCTGCAAAACCCTTTTTAAATAGGCCAAGGCAAGCGGATCATCATCAATAATAACGGCTTTTCTGTTTTTCACCCGGCTTCACTTCTTTCACACAGAATTCTTCTGTGTATTTCTGCCGTGAGTTTAGACGGGTGTTCCCGAATGGGATATAGGGGAAACCCTGATATTGGGGTCAGGGTTTTCCGGATGGGAGCCGATCACTCCTTCATGACAATCTTAATGTCCTTGCTCCAGCCTTTATCCGCCAAAACCATCCGATGGTCCGCCTGATACTCAAAGGTGAAGATAACCAGCCCTTTGAATTTTCCCTTATCCTGTATCCGGTAATTCAAAATGCGCCCGCCAAAATAGGAAGGCTCAGCCCGCTTCTTATGGAAAAGGATGGAACCGCCCAGAAGGGCTTTCGCCTTGGCTTCGGGAAGAGTCCAGTGGCCGCTTTCCCAAATCTGCTCCTCGACCTTAATGATTTCGTCATTCCGCTCTATCAAATGAATACGTTTTGATTTTACCTTCATAGTGAAGTCCCCTCTTTCTCCATAAACACCTTATCCCATCGCTCTTGCGGATTTGAAAAATGAACCTCACCGGGATGAAACCATTCCGGGTCAAAATCCTTACCGACCCACCGTTTCATAGCTTTATGCTCAGGATGCTTGCGGTCTTTCAAGGCCGCCAAAAGCATTTCATACCCTATCGCGCCCCCGCAATCTTCAGGCGGACAGGCCCGCTCTCCCGCCAGGCAGCGCGGATACGCGGCTCCGGTCAACCTTGGATAAACGCCTTCCAATTCGAGCCAATGGCTCCAGCTATCCCCAAAATCATATTCATATTCTGCAATTCTGATGGTATCTGAAAAAAAGTCGGCAATATCCTCGTCCCACCCATAGAGGGTATCATGGGCGGCTTCTTTTTCATCAAGAATCATTCTGACCCGATCGCCGGTCTTGGGGTTCATGATTCGAAATTCGTGAAGATGACAATCTTTCCAACCCATCGCATCCTGAATGGCACAATGAAGGTTCCAAAAGTCATAACAGGCAGGCACTTCAATCAGTCTCCACGCGAGCGGGGTAACCTGGAGGGTAATCTTGAAGCGATAGACCTGTTCAAAGGGAATGAGCGTGTAGTTGAAGAGTCTCATTGATTTCGGCTTCTTCATGATCTTCATGCGCAGATTGTTCACCTTGCCGGATTATTTTCCAAGTTAATTCCATCTCCCCGCTTCTGGATCCGCTGAATAACAGTTTGACTCGGCGCAATACAGACCAGCATTATCAGCGAAATTCCCTGCAGCTGGTCCAACTGGACGGCGGCAGCCGGCTGGGTGGGGCCGCATTTCTATGACTACTTTCTCTTTACAGGTGATGAAGTATTCCTCAGGAACCGAGCGGTTCCCTGGCTCAAGGAAGTGGCCGTGTGCCGTGAAGTTCTGAGAAACCTTAACCCCTTAATACCTTTTCCAAGTGGGCCCGCAACTCCTGCCCCAGGTCACGGGACTTAAAGGAGACGAGGCGACCATCCTGACGGATCAGGATGGCATGGCGAAGCGCCTCGTCACGACTCAGCCGCCCGATCATCTCCGCAATGGTTTCATAGTGCTTTTCGGAAAACAGAACGCCTGAGCCCCCGAGTGTTTCGGGAACGGCGGCTCTGGAGAGCGCCAGAACCGGAACGCGGTGCACCAGGCTTTCGATCAGCGGAATACAGAACCCTTCATGCTCACTCATGCAGAGAAACACCCTTGCACTCCTGTAACAGGCATTCAACTGCGCTTGCGGAATGGAGCCCATGAATTCGACATTGTTCAGTTTCAGATCCCGGATCATCGCGAGCAGGAGTCGCTGATACCGCTCGGTTCCCGCAAAGGAACCGGCCAGGATCAGGCGGGAATTTGACTCGACTCCTTTCTGGTAATACGCAAAGGCTGAAATCACATCCTCGATTTTTTTATTCGGGGCACACCGCCCGACAAACAGGATATTGGTTTTGCCGTCGGCAAAGCGCCGCATCGTGGCCCGATCCGGCACTCCACCCAGTTTCCCGAAATCCAGCATCAACGGAAAGACGGCGGCAGGCGGATAGCCCCACCCGGCCAGCTCCCCGGCATTGAACGCGCTGTCGGCCAGATTCACCGTTGCGGAACCCGCCAACGCCGCTGCCTGGGCACGGCCCCGGGCAAGATCCGCCGCCGTGGATGGCTGTACCAGGGAATAATAGTCGGGCGGCGTAATGTTGTGATAGAGCAACGCTTTTTTCCCGGGAAGAGAAACAAAGACCTCGTTGGCAAGCGACCCGATGGAAAGATGGAGAAACACCAGATCCGACGGCCCGCACACGGCCTTCAAATCATCCAGATCACGGGCCTCTCCCCGCAGTTCAGGCAGGATCCGACGGCGCTCACAATAGATCTCAGAAGCCAGGCCCCAGCTGCGAAATAAACCCCTCATCACAACCGCCTCGTTGCTGATAGCGTCCCCCCGGCTGAACCCGGCAACCAGTTGATGAATGGCCTTCATGCTCATGGCTCCTTGATCGGCGGCAAGGCGGCGGCAGGAACGCCTCCCCGGATCATTTTGTCTCGCAAACCCTTGTTCCCGGGTTTCATTCTGATACTTTTCCACCACATCCGGAGCGCCTTGTCGGGGCACTTCAGCGCCAGCCAGGCATCGCCGATATGCTCCAGAATCGTGGGGTCATCGCCCTCTTCCCTCAACGCATGGGTCAGGGCTTCCTGTGCGAGAGAATAGTTTCCCTTCTTGTAGTAAATCCATCCCAGCGTATCCAGATAGGCTCCGTTATCAGGCTCCTTCTTCAAGGCCCGGGTAATGGCATCCAGCGCCTGATCGAGATTCCGGCCGGCCTCCGCCCAAAGGAAGGCTAAGGTGTTCAGCCCTTCCGCAGAATCGGGATTGAGAACCAGATACTTCTTGATGAGTCGCTCGGCATCATCCAACCGTCCAGCCCGCTCACACGCTCCGCCATACCACAAATAAAAAAAAGGCTCGATCAGCCGGGCCGCTGCCTCATCCCTCTCGATGATGAGGGCTACCCGCTCAAAGTGACTCGCCGCCGCCTCATAACGCTCCCTTCGCATGGAGATAAGGCCCCGGACAACGCGCACGCGAATATCGTCCGGAAAACGAGAAATCGCCTCATCAAGGATCGCGCCTGCTTCGTTGTCATCCTTTTCAAAGGAAAGACTTGCCAGATGAACAAAGGCCTGGGGATCCGGAGGAATTCCGGTTGTAGCACGCTTGAAAAACTCGCGGGCCCGGTTCGTATCCCCCTCTTTTTCATAAAGCCCTCCCAGCACCATCAGAATTGGACTGCTATCGGGGTGATTCTTTAACAGGGCCGCATATTCAGCCGTCGCATCACGATTCCGCCCAAGCCGGATATAACAGCGACCCAGCACTTCCCGGATCTCGTTCCGCTCGGGATTATGACGTCGAACCCGTTCCAGAAACAGAACGGCGCTCCGGGCATCCTGTCCGGCCAGATAAATCCGCCCCACTGTGTCACAGAATTCAAGGAGCGAATCCTTATTCTTGACCCGCGCCAACCCGGAATCGATTACCGACAGGGCGTCCCGGGTGGCCAGACCAACCGCGTGAAGCGTGGCAAGACGAACATACCCCTCAGGCCGGTCCGGCGCCAGCCGGATGGCGGAACGATAGAAGCGGAACGCCTCCCCCGTCTTTCCCTGGGCCTGAAATACCGTGCCCGACAGGAGTTGAACCTCAACCGAATCGGGATGACGCTTCGCCGCCTGCTCCAGGACACAGACCGCTCCGGTGTAGTCCTTGCGGGCGAGACAATCCATCGCCACTTTTAAATTCAGGGGAAGATAAGAGGGATCATAGGCCGCCGCCTGCCGGAAATGAAACAGTCCATCCTGAGTCTCTCCCAGGGTGGCCTCGGAAATCAGGGCCTGACTGTAATGGGCAAGTGCCTCAGCCAGAGCCTGATCCGCCCCCGACAAGACGGCGCCTGAAGCGGCCGGGGGCGGTTGAGAATGGAACGACTGGCAACCGGTAAAAACAAGGAGCGGCGCCACCACGAGCCATTGAATAATCGCCCGCATGTTCCGCTCTCCCGCCTTACTTGTTCTTATGCCGGGCGGCCTTCATGCGTTTGTTATATTTATGCTTCGACATTTTAGCCCGGCGTTTTTTCTTGATGGATCCCACAGCACTACTCCTTTGCGTTATTCAATCTTTTCAGGCGCCCGTTCTTAACGGATCACCTTGTTTAAGGGAAGCTCGATTATGCCTTCCGCACCCGCGCGTTTCAATTCCGGAATGATCTGCCGGACAACTTTCTCCTCGACCACCGATTCGATTGCCACCCAGCCATCGCCGCTGAGCGGGTTGATGGTCGGGGCATGCAGGGCCGGCAGAATTTTCGAAACCGCCGCCACCTTCCCGGACGGCACGTTCATCTTCAGCAATACCCGCGACTCGGCCGCCAGCGCGCCCTGGAGCAACATCGAAATCTGCTCGATCTTGCCCTTTTTCCACTCATTGCCCCACGCCTTTTTATTGGCGATTAACTTGGTTGTGGACGTCAGCACGACATCCACAATACGCAGATTGTTGGCGCGCAGCGAGGATCCGGTTTCGGTCAACTCCACGATTGCATCCACCAGCTCAGGCACCTTCACCTCGGTGGCGCCCCAGGAAAACTCAACCTCAGCCTGAACACCGTGCTTCTCCAGATACCGCTTCGTCAACCCCACCGCCTCGGTGGCAATGCGCTTGCCCTGCAAATCCTTCACCGACTGGATGGAAGAGTCGTTATGCACGGCCAGCACCCAACGGACAGGACGCATTCCCTGCTTGGCGTAGATCAAATCGGCTACCTCATGAACATCCGAACCGTTTTCCTGGATCCAGTCAAACCCGGTGATTCCCGCATCCAGGACGCCAAGTTCGACATAACGGCTGATTTCCTGGGCCCGGATCAAACGAGCGTCAATTTCCGAGTCATCTACCGCTGGAAGATAAGAACGGGATCCCACGGAGACCTTGAAGCCCGCCTTCTGGAACATGGCAAACGTCGCCTCCTGAAGACTTCCCTTGGGCAATCCCAATATCAACTTATTCATGCCGTTTCCTTTCAAAATTCGTGTCTTTTCCGTACAGGAAAAGCGGCGGGATAGTAGGAGAATAGGGTTAAAGCGTCTATAAAAATAATCCAGCGCTTTAACCCAGCCTGACTCGGCGTCCCTCGACCCGAACGCGGCCTTCAGCCAGCAACTGGAGCGCCTCGGGCAAGGCCACATGCTCTTGCTCCTGGATCCGGGCGTGCAACGTCGCGGCCGTATCGCCATCCAGGACCGGCACCACCTTTTGAAGAAGGATCGGCCCCGTATCGGTGCCGGCATCGACAAAATGAACCGTACACCCCGCCACCCTGGCCCCGTAATCCAAGGCTTGTTTCCAGGACTCCATTCCCGGGAAAGCCGGCAGCAAGGCCGGATGAATATTGATGATCCGGTTCGGAAACGCCGCCAGAAGCCCCGGCTTGAGTATCCGCATGAACCCGGCCAACGCCACGACCTCCGCCCCATACCGGTTCAGGGCCTCCAGATAGCGTCGTTCGCCTTCTCCCTCAAGTTTGGTTTTGAACGGGGCGGCGCTGATAAATTCCGCAGGAATCCCCTGACGCCGGGCCCGCTCCAAAATAAAGGCATCAGCCACATCGGAGAGCACACACACCACCCGGGCGTTGAGGCGGTCCTCTGAAATGGCATCCAGGATCGCCTGGGCATTACTGCCCTTCCCGGAGCCCAGTATCGCAATTCGCAAGGGGGATCGTGTCTTCATGGCGGCCTATCGTAAAGAGGCCCCCGCAGCCTGACAAGTCCCGACTTTACCGGATATCAGGGTTTCCCTGATATCAATTTCAGGGTTCCCCCGATTGACTT
>JBAXMJ010000081.1:0-12015 GCA_037134355.1 bacterium
AGAGGCGTGGATACTTTTAGAGCGAAAACAATGCCCCTATGTCAGGAGGTCTGAACTTCCCCTTTACCTCCACTACTGCCGCCACCGCCGCTTCGCCGAAGCCTTGATTTTCCCGTTGGCCATTTTCTCGCACGCCTTGCGCTTCACCCCGCACATATAACAGTTGCCGATATCGCGCACTGGCCGCTCTCCAGGTCTCCTGATCAATCCCATCCCGCATGAGCCCCATCAACCGCGCTCGCGCCTCCTTCGAGCCCCCCATCGCCTCTCCGTACCCGCTGAACCGGAAGTCTTTCGGATCCGTCACCATCCCGGCCCGCACCGGATTGAGATCAATATAGGACGCCACCTTGAGCAAGGCTCCAGGCTTCCCTTCCACCAACACACTCTTAAACCGCTCCTCCCACAATGTCCCCTTCCGGTGATGCCGCTTGTTATAGGACATACTCACCCGCTGTTTCAGCGTCTTCATGAATTCACCGAGGTCATACATCCGGTAAGTAAAGTCCTGCTTGCGCCGATCCGCCGCCTCATCATTCCCAGCCTTCCGCAAGACGGCTATTTGCGCGACGATACTTTCCACCTTTTTACCATCATAGATGCAGGCCAGCCTTCGCCCCAGCTCACCATCACTAACATCCTCCCGCTCAGGAACATAGGCCAAAATGTGCCAGTGGTTGGTCATGACGGAAAAAGTCTTTACGCTGATCCCGGAGAATTCAGCAACCGCTCTCATCGTCATGCGAAAGCGTTCTTTCTCGGAATCATCGAACACCATCTGTCGATCTACCACTCGCGAGACAATGTGATAGTACGCCGCTCCCGCTTCCACGATTCTGGCTGACCTCATGGGCTTCCCTCCGTATTCAGAATAACGGGTTTGTTATCCCTGTATCATATAACGGAGAGAACCCGCTTTTATTTTAACTTTATTTAATCTATAGGTCTGTCCCTATGGCCCCCGTCCCTATGGCCCCAGTCCTCCGGCGCACGGTCCGTTGGTTTGTAGTTCCGCCTTCAGGCGGCCGGCACGCCGCCTGGGCCGCGTAACGTGGAACTGCCGGTCGCGAGCACCGCGCACGACGTTTGCAGTTACGCTTTCAACCCGGCCCGGACGCCTCCCTGACCGCGTAAACGCGGAACTACAAGCCTGGAGGTGGCGGCGGAGTGCGGTAGGGCGAGAAAGTTAATAGCATTGCGCCCCCACGCCCCCCACGTCCACGCCATGCCTGGATTCGGCGGGTTTCCCACCTCTCTCTCCTCTCCATGCATGGGTTCAGGTTGTTTTCGTCCCTCCGGCCCCTGGCGGCAGGGGCCGGAGGGACGAAAACCCGCCAATACACCCCTGCTGATTGCCCTGAATACGTGATTGCGCTGCCATCACCCGTATCTTTCCATCATGCCTGAGAAAAGGAAATTCCTATCAGTTTCTGCTCAGATCGAAAAGACTGTGCCACGCGCCACCGTCGGGTACCGGCAAGCGGACGTCCCTGCAGGCGCCAGGGCGTAGGTGAAAGAAGTTGTCGCTCCAGGACTCTCCAGCCGGCGCGCCGCCCCAGACCCAGAGGGCCGGGCGTTGCACCGTGAGCCGGCAGGTCACGCCGTCCAACTCAACGCACAGTTGCGGATCCCGCAAATTCAGATGCTTGGGCGGCACGAGCGTCACGACCGACTCGGAGGCCAGGCCGCCAGGCGCGGTCAGTTCGAGCCAGAGCAGCAGGTTTTCCTCACCCTCGCGCCGGCGGAACTCGCGGACCTCGATCCGATGCACCCGGTGACTGGAGAGCGCCGCCACTGTTACCGGCACGCGCCCCTCGGCGAGCGTAGCGCCATCGGTGCGCAGCAGCGTCCACGTCAACGCGACCTCGGTTGAGGCCGGCAGATCGCTGCTGACATGCACGTCAACCGTGTCTCCTCCGGGCGCGATCATGCCGCTGACCAGCAGCGGCGCAAACAGGCGCCGCAGCGCGTAGTGCGGCGCTTTCCATGCCCCGGTGCAGTCGAGGGTCGAGTTGGTCATCCCCGGCCAGGCATCGTTGAGCATCCAGTTGAGCACGCCCAGGGTGCGCGGCGTGTTGCGCCGCCAGTGTCCGATCGCCGTCTCCAGCAGGATGGCATGCAGGATCTGCGTGGCCCAGACGGTCATAGCGAAATCGCCGGGCAGCGGCAGATGCTGGGCCAGGTGTCGCAGGATAATCCCGTTGCCCTCCGGCATGCGCTGGTGCCAGTCCATGATACGGCTGGTGAAATTGCGGTCCGCAGGCTCCGTCACGCGCTCGAGCAGTCGCGGCGACGGCAATGACTGGTAACCGAACTCGCTGACGAAGCGGTGGTCGCACGCGGCGTAGAACGCGAAGGGCTTGCCTTCCATCAGGACATCCCAGATATGCGCGTCGCCGCAGGCCGGGTTGTTGGAGTCCTTGCGGTCGCCCGTCGGCGAATGCGGTGAGCCCGGCCAGTAGTCCTGGCCCCCGTGGTCGCGGACGACAGCGGCCAGCAGCTTGTCGAAGATTTCGGTATAGAGCGTCACCGGCATCTTGCCAAGCTGGCCGGGCTGCCAGGTATCGCCCAGCAAACCCCAACCGCTCTTCCACCCGAGCTCCAGTTCGTTGTTGCCGTTCCAGAGCGCCAGGCAGGCGTGGTGCTGGAGGCGCCGGACGTTGTCCACCGCTTCCAGACGGATGTTCTCGACAAAGGCCGCGTCATCGAGTGGATAGCCGGCGCAGGCGAACATGAAATCCTGCCAGACGCACAGCCCGAGTTCGTCGCACAGCTCGTAGAACAGGTCCTCCTCGTAGATGCCGCCACCCCAGACGCGCAGCATGTTCATATTGGCCGCCGCGGCGCTTTCCAGGAGGCGCCGGTAGTAGGCGGCATCCCGGCAGGAACCGTAGTTATCCGTGGGTATCCAGTTGGCGCCCTTGGCGAAGAAGCGCCGGCCGTTGACCTCGAAGGCGAACGACTCGCCCCATTGATCCGCATCGCGCCGCAAGCGCAGCGTGCGCAACCCGACGCGGATCTCCCGCGTGGCCAGGACTTCTCGCTTGGACCCGAGCACTTCGACGCGCACCGTATAGAGCGACTGGCCGCCCATTCCCGCGGGCCACCACAGATGCGGCGACTGGACGGGCAGACGGGCGGGCGCCGCGCCGGGACTTTCCGCCGCAACGACCTCCTTGCCGTCGAAACTGAGTGTGACCCGGCATCCCGCCGCCGTCCCGACGATCTCGGGACGGACGGTCAGCGTCACCGCGCCGGCGCCATGTTCCTGATCAACGCAGATATCGTCCAGGCGCGCGCCGTTCCAGCCTTCCAGCCGGATCGGCCGCCAGATGCCGCTGGTGGCGAGCTTCTGACCCCAGTCCCAGCCGAAGTTGCCGTGCGCCTTGCGCAGCCAGGAGAAACCGGGCGTTATGCAGTCCCCCGGCCAGTGTGGCAAAGCAAACTGCGCCTGGCGCTCGCGCACGGCAGTGAGCGGCGCGGCGAAGGTGATCTCGATGCGGTTCGTTCCCGGTTTCAGGTGCTTCGCCGCCTCGAAGCGGTAGCGGCGGTGCATGTTGTCGGTGCGCGCCAGTTCCGCGCCGTTGAGCCGGATCGTCGCCAAGGTATCGAGTCCATCGCAGACCAACTCGATGTGCTCATGGTCGAGCAGGGCAGGGGAAACCTCGAACTCCCGCTCGTACGTCCAATCGGTCTCACCCACCCCTTGCACGAGCTTCTCGTTGTCGCGCACCTGCGGGGCCGGGATGCGGCCCGCGCTCAAGAGGTCCTTGTGGATGCAGCCCGGCACGAGCGCCCGGATATCCCGTGTGGCCCCGGTGGAGCCAACCCGCCAGTCATTTCCGTTAAGATCAATGTTCATATTGCTATCCCTTTTAGGGCTTCGCGCCAACAGGCATAGTCACTGTGCGGTTAGCTTCGATGGATAAGAAATCGCTTTTCTGGCGGTACGGGGACACGCCCGTTGAGACCGCCTGGAACCATCCCTGAAACATCGTTTTCATGTCGGGGAGCATGTAAAAATCCGGCATGAAGGTCAAGTTCGGTAATATACCCGGCTTTCGAAGCCCAGAAGCTGGTCTGATTACCGAAACGAACCTGTTTTACTGTAAACGGGGTCGAACAGAGACAAACCCATCCCGCCGCGAGTGCTCAACCATCCGCGTAAGCCATCACCGGTTCGGCAAGCTCACGGCAGGCCGGTTCGGTGTCATAATCAGGAAATGGGTCTTCGAACCACGGTTCGATGACCCGCTCCATAGGTTTAGGCGGGCCTGTTGATGGGCTCACCCGGACGCCTTGTTCCCACAAGCCGAGGTGTCGCAGGATACGTTCTATAACCGCCCGGTCGTCGATAAGCGAAACAATCCGCATCTCCTTCTGGCATTTCGGACACATCAGCGGGTCAGCTTCTGCTACTCTGCGAAGTCAGCGAAGGCTGCCTTCGCTACGAAGCACGAGCCACACCTTCTTGATCAGTTCGCGCCACTTCGCAGACGGAATGCGGCGAGGCTTGTGCTCAGAGACATCGATCACCTCGGCGGCATGGACCGCCCCAGCCTTGGCCTCCGCGGCGGCCTGTTTGTTGCGCTGGCCGCGCATCTTATTGGAGTACCACCCATAATACCGGACAAGTAATTGCCGATGGTCGATTGTCAATTGATGATTATTGGGTGCACTCCTCCAATCGACAATCAACATTCGGTAATCATCAATTAAATTCCGGATGTGAAGGTCTTAGCGCCCATAACCCTTCGGGATCGGATCATAGAGAAACTGTCAGCCCGGTCGGACTGTAAATTGCAACTTTGCCGATAATGACCTTCGGTCTCTTGCATAATCTTCACACTCACTATGATCCTCCGGGCTGTTTATTGACTCCGTACTGACCACTCCGCCGCTGTCATGCGCTGGAGGAAGCCCTGGCCGAAAAGCCCTGGCAGCAGGTAAGGAAAAGCGTGCGCGTAAAACTCCTACCAGCAGAAAAGGAAGTCATGGTGTTCGTCGAAAGCGGCGACCGGGTCTGTAAAGAACGAGCTATGCGCCGACGTCGAATGAAAAAACTGTTGAAGCGACTGGCCACACTGGCGGCCAAGCCCATCGCCTATGAGATTTTGCTCCAAAAGAGGTTCTTCCGGGTTTATGAGGGGATTATTCATTGATCTAAAAACCTGCACGATCACATCAGACATCGACTAAGAGGTTGGACTAAGTGTAGCCGACGAAGTGTGGGATTAAGTGTACGACGAAGTGTCGCTTCGCGGCTTAATCGAAACACTTAGTCCCACACTTCGTCGGTTACACTTAGTCGTCCCGCCTTAGTCGGTTTGTCCAAGTGGTTTGTCCAAACTCACTCATCAGTGAAAAATCCCCCCGTAAACCCAGTAGCGCCAAAATTACCCTCCGAAAACCCTTGCGGCATTGGTCGTGGTCTGGCGGGATAATTCACCAACCTTCACCCCCCGGATCCTGGCCAAGAGGTCGGCCACGGCGGGGAGGTAACAGGGTTCGTTTGGTTTTCCTCGATAGGGAACAGGCGTCAGGTAAGGCGTATCGGTCTCGATCAGAAGCCGGTCGGCGGGAATTCCCATGGCAACCTCGCGCAGGGGGTCGGCGTTGCGGAAGGTGACAATCCCGCTGAAGCTGATCATAAAGCCGAGGTCGAGCAACTGGCGCGCCAGGGACGCCGTTCCGGTAAAACAGTGCAGAACCCCGATCCGGTCAGGCGCCCCGCGCCATTGCCGGGCGTGGGCGGATAAA
This sequence comes from bacterium, assembly GCA_037134355.1. Lineage (GTDB taxonomy): Bacteria > Verrucomicrobiota > Kiritimatiellia > CAIKKV01 > CAITUY01 > JAABPW01. The sequence goes on from JBAXMJ010000081.1 coordinate 5,761, forward strand.
AGTTCCACAGTCTCCCTGTCGGCCTCACGACTGTGTACAATGACCGGCAACCGGAGTTCACGGGCCAACTCCAACTGCTCGGCCATCAAGGCCTGCTGGGGTTCCGCCGTCTCCGGCGTATAATGGAAATCGAGTCCGAGTTCGCCGATGGCCGCCACATGCCCGGCGGGTGCCGACAGAATCAACTCCCGGATGGCCTCGACCTTGACGCCGGTTCCGGCCAGGCTGCGATCATAGGCCACCGCCGCCTTGACACATTCGGGAAACATCGCCGCGACACGAAGCGCCGCCGTATTGGCATCAGGCTCGCAGCCGACGGCCACCAGGCGCCCCACCCCGGCGGCTGAGGCCCGCCCCACCATGCCCGCGATTTCTTCGGACGTCATCGCCCCGCGAAAATGCACATGGGTATCTGTCAGCATGGCGTCCGGTCATGCTCGGCGTGAATAATCGCATGCAACTCAGCATAGGCCTGATCAAGTTGGTCGTTGATGATCCGGTGCTGGTATTCCCTAGCCCGCTCCATCTCGCCCTGCGCATTGGCCAATCGCTGCTCGATCACCTCGGGCGTATCCTCGCCGCGTGCCTGAAGCCGGTCGCGCAGGGCCTCCAGAGAGGGTGGACTGATAAAAATATCGACATACGCCTGCCCCAAAATTCCACCGGCGGCCCGGGCGGCGGACCGGACTGATGCCGCACCCTGTACATCGATCACCATAAGGACATCGTGTCCCGCCTTCAGCCCCTCCTCCACCGTGGCCCGAAGGGTGCCATACTGGTTTCCATGAACCACCGCATGTTCCAGGAATAATCCCTCCGCGACGCGCCGGTTGAATTCAGTCTCGGACAGGAAATGGTAGTCCCGGCCATCCACCTCGGTGCCACGGGGGGCACGGGTGGTACAGGAAATGGAGCGGGTCATAAAGAAATGGTCGGCCAGCAGGCGGTCGCACAGCGTGCTCTTCCCCGCCCCGGAGGGAGCCGACACCACCAGCAACAATGCCCGTCTCACATCATCACTCATACGTCATCCCTCACGCATCACGCTTCACTCGTCACTCATCATTCAATATTCTGAACCTGTTCCCGGATTCGCTCCAATTCAGTCTTGAACTCGATCACCTGACGGGTGATCCGGACCTCGTTGGCTTTCGAGCCTATGGTATTGATCTCGCGGAACATTTCCTGAGCGAGAAAGTCCAGAGTCCGCCCGGCCGGCTCACTGGACTTGAACAATTCGTGGGTCTGCTTCAGATGACTGTCCAGACGGGTAATCTCCTCTGTGATATCGGAACGATCGGCAAATACCGCAAGTTCCTTGATCATCACAGGATCCTCCACCTGAAGCGTGATCCCAGCCTCAACTAGCCGCTTCCGGAGCGCATCTCGATAACGCTCCGTCACATGGGGGGCTTCAGCCTTAATCTCTCCGAGGTGATGCGTGAGCTTTTTCACGCGCTTCTGCAGATCGATTACCAACGCGGTGCCTTCCTTAAGGCGCATCACCACCAGATTCCTGAGCGAACTCTTCAGCGCCTTCTCCAGGACCGGCCAGACCGTATCGACGTCCTCGTCCGCCCCGCAATACCGGACCACTTCCGGAAGTTCCAACAGGAGACTGGCGGACAGATCATCCGTCAATTTCAACGCCGCCGCCGTTTTTCGAAGTTCAGTGATGTACGCCGAGGCCATGATGCGGTCCACCTTCAGGCTTTTCTGGCGCAAGGTCTCGGATACATGAATCATCACGCTTCCCGTGATCTGTCCGCGCGAGACAGACCCCTGAATCAACTCCACCATCCGCGACTCCAGCGATGAGAGTGACCGGGGCAGATTCAGTCTGACTTCCAGTTGCTTGCGATTCACAGAGGTCAGTTCCGCCTCCACGCGGATTCCCCGGGCAGACGCCCCGCCTCTGCCATATCCGGTCATGCTGCGCAATGCCATAAACCCCTCACTTCTTTTCCGAGGCCTTCAACTGCTTCAGATACGCTTCCACAAACATATCCAACCCGCCATCCAGCACGGCGGCGGTATTACTGGTTTCCGTATCCGTCCGATGATCCTTGACCATGGTATAGGGCTGGAGCACATACGACCGGATCTGGCTTCCCCAGGAGATTTCACCCTTCTGCCCATAGAAACGCTCCATGTCCTTGCGCTTCTTATCTTGTTCCAGCTCGTAAAGTTTCGACTGCAGCACCTTCATACACTTGGCCCGGTTCGCATGCTGAGATCGTTCCGCCTGGCAGGACACAACCACCCCGGTGGGCATATGAGTAATACGAATGGCTGAATCGGTCTTGTTGACATGCTGGCCACCTGATCCGCTAGACCGGAACGTATCGACTCGCAGATCCTTGTCCTCGATCACGATATCGATGTCGTCATCCAGTTCGGCAATCACATCCAGCGAGGCAAAGGAAGTGTGCCGGCGCTTGTTGGAATCGAACGGACTGATGCGCACCAGCCGGTGCACGCCGCGCTCACACTTCATAAAGCCATAGGCATAGGTGCCGCGCACGGCAAAGGTGGCATATTTGATGCCGGCCTCATCGCCTTCCGCGATATCGAGCACTTCCACCTCGAAGCCCTTGATGGAACAGAACCGCTGGAACATCCGGAAAAGCATACTGGCCCAGTCGCAGGATTCCGTTCCCCCGGCGCCGGCATGAATGGTGACGAAGGCATTGTTCCGGTCCAATTTGGCGTTCAGGAGTGATTGCATTTCCAGCTTCCGGAAATCGGCATCGGCGCGATCCAGATCTTTTCCGGCATCGCTCAAGGCCTGGGTGCGGGCGGGCCCCGGTGACTCGGCATCAGCAAGTTCGAGCATCACGCCGGCTTCTTCGAGGAATTTTTCGATTTCATCGAAGGGAGTGAGGACGGCCTTGATTTCGTTCACCTTAGCCAGGTGATTTTTGGCCTTATTGGGATCTTCCCAGAAATCCGGCGCGGAGGTTTGCGACTCCAGTTCCCTTAACGTGGCACGGCGGGTGGCAACGTCAAAGATAACCTCGCATTTCATCGGTCTTTTCCCGCAGCTCCTGGATGCGGCCCTTTATATCATCGTTATTCACAGTTCAGCTCCACTCTCGCTTCAGCAACTTCATTTGAAGCCGGTGACTATATCGACACATCGACCTTGTTTCAACCGTTCTTTGGGTTCTTCGAACTCTGGCGTTATCTCAGCGTGTTATGATAGGGTGCATCCTATGCCGAAACGGAAAACGGTTTTATTTATTCAACTGCCTCAACTGGATAACGATCTTCAGGCAGGACACGAGAATGTCCCGCTGGCCGCCGCCACACTCCAGTATGCCGCCGAACAAGCCGGAGAAGGCGCCTATTACGAGTTCATCCGGCTTTCCGAATCAGCACAGGACGCGGGAAACCAGTCCCTTCTCGACACCATGACACGCCTTGCCCCCGATGTTCTCGCCGGAACACTCTACCTGTGGAATATTGAGCGAACCTTGCGACTTGCCCGGCTTCTTCACGACCGGCTTCCCAAAACCCGGATCGTGCTGGGCGGCCCCGAGGTGGCCTATACCCATCCTTTCCTCTTCAAACAAGCGGCCACCGAGGCACTGGTTGTCGGCGAAGGGGAAATCGTCTTCCCCGCCCTGTTACGCGCGTTCCGCACCGGTACCCCCATCCGCTATTCCACCGTGGCGATGCGAACCCGTAACGGCTACCGCTGGGGAAACAAGCCCACGCCCGCCGTCTGCCTGTCGCAACACCTGCCGCCCCCCGGATACGAAGCCTGCCGTCCGGATGCCAGAGGCATGGCCTATCTGGAAGCCTCACGCGGGTGCCCCATGCGCTGTACCTACTGCCGTTATCCCCATCTGCGCCGATCCATGTCTTTCCTCGAACCGGATGATATCCTGTCACGTGTTCGTGCCCTGCGCCGTCTCGGCGCCAGGGAAATCCGCTTTGTCGATCCCTCCTTCAATACCCATCCGAGGTTTGATGAGATTGTCCAGCGCCTGGCCCGCCTGAACCGATCCAGAATCCTGACGTTTTTTGCAGAGATCAATGCGGAACGGCTTACTGAGGCACAGGCGGACAACCTTGCACTCGCCCGCTTCACGGATATTGAGGTGGGCATGCAAAGTCGAGATCCGGTTGTTCTCAAGGCGATCCGGCGCCCCACTTCACTCGAAAAACTGGAAACAGGAATCCGACTCCTCACCCGGCGCCGAATCAAAGTCACCTTGGATGTCATGTACGGCCTTCCGTTACAGGACATAAACGATGTAAAACGGTCGGTGAACTGGGCCCTGAAACGTCCCTCAACGAATGTCCAGTGCCTGCAAACCCTGCTTCTTCCGGGCACTGAACTGCGCGATCGGCATCGGGAATGGCGCCTGAGTGCCCAGCCACTGCCCCCCTACTCAGTGACCTCAACCAGCACGATGGATCCCGGGGCCTTCAGCGAAGTGGAAGCCCTGATTGCGAGGAACCCGAAACTACGATCGGATGTTCCCACCCCGCAATTCGCGGGAAGACGGCTGGAGCTATTCAGTTCCAGGATTGAAGTCAAACTTCCATGCCCGGACGTCAAGCCGGTCATAACAACCAACCGGTGCGCCCTTCTCTTTTCGGGACCCGATCTGTTTGGTTGCCGCGCATCAATCGCACGCCTCATCCGGAGCGCCATCCGGCGGGAACCTGACAGTCTCCTTCAGTTCGTGCTATGCCTGGAACATGAGGAACCGCTGGATTTACTCGATGAATTGATCCGCGTCATCCGCAGCGAACCACCGCACCTCATTGACCGTTACTCCCCCGTCTCCCTGCCCGGTAAAATCGCATCGCGCCGCCTGATGATCCAACTCCCCCGCCGGAAACGGCTCTCCCATGAATGGGCCGCCGAGGCTGAAGACCTGCTGGCAACTGCATTTTTCTGACCTACACCCCTCACCCTGGCCCGCCTGCAACGCTATGCGTAGCATTGCGGGCAGGCGGGCCGGGGTGAGGGGTATTATCCCTCTTTGACTGAGATGGCCAGTTCGCGGCCATAGGCGCGACAAAGTTTGAGATCCTCCTCGCCGGGATGCCATTTGACTTTAATCCCGGGACGCGCCAGAGGGATGGCGGCTCTCTGAAAGACTTCCTCGATCTCCTTGACACTCTCCCCGCTCCAGCCATAGGACCCGAAAGCGGCACCGATTTTATTTTTGAATCGAAGCCCCCTCATCTCCTCAAGAATTTTTGCCATGGAAGGCAAAATGCCGTTGTTGTGCGTGCTGGATCCAAGGACAACAAGTTTCGATTTGAATATCTCCACCATCAAGTCGTTGGAGTCCGTCGCCGCAGCATGGAAGACTTTGCTGTCAATACCGGCTTCAATCAAGCCTTCGGAAATCGCCTTTGCCATCCGCTCTGTGGAATTCCACATGGTGTCGTACACAATCACTGCGCTGGGCGCTGGTTTCTGCCGGGCCCATTCCTGGTATTTCGCAACAATCTGGAGCGGATCCTTGCGCCAGATCACCCCGTGACTGGGCGCAATCATCTTGACCGGAAGATTCAAGGCCAGAACGTCGTCGATTTTTTTCAGAATCTTGTCGCTGTAGGGTGTCAGGATATTCGCATAATACTTCAAAGCCTCCTCGAAGAGCTCATCCTGATTGACCAGATCGTTAAACAGGAAGGCCGTCGCGTAATGCTGTCCGAAGGCATCGTTCGGCATCAGAATCTGTTCCCCGGTCAGGTAGGAGAACATGCTATCCGGCCAGTGAAGCATGGGCGCCTCGACGAAGATCAGCTCGTTCTTGCCAAGGCTGATGCGGTCGCCGGTCTTCACAACCTTGAAGTTCCATTTCTCATGGAAATGACCCGGTACACTGCTGGCGCCATTCTTGGAAACAACTACCTGGGCATTGGGACACAACTTCATCAACGCCGGCAGGCTGCTGGAATGATCCGGTTCCGAATGGTTCACCACCACATAGTCAATCTTGGCAGGATCCACCAGCTCCCGAACCCGGGCAAGGAATTCCTCCGAATGGGGCGACCACACGGTATCCACCAGGGCGATCTTCTCGTCCTTGATCAGATAGGAATTGTAAGTCGTTCCGCGATGGACCGATAATTCGAATCCATGAAAACGGCGAATGCCCCAATCGGTCACACCCACCCAGTAAACACCCTTAGCCAGTTCAATCGGCATAAAACACCTCTTCTCCTTAACTTGAGAGTCATGAGTTCTGACTCATGCGGCTAACCTTAATCCTTCGGCCCTAT
>JBAXMJ010000082.1:0-11889 GCA_037134355.1 bacterium
TCTGAAAGGTATACACCTTCCCATCAGCAGACACTTCCGGCAAGCCTTCCGCCAGACAGGGTTCAACGCGATAGGGCCGTTCCAGATAACTGTATTGCAGGAGCCCCTCGTAGATTTTACTAAGAGCCTGAAGGGAGGCCATATCCATGGCCTTGGCGGGATCGAACCCGGAAATCCGCCCGGTCTCAACCGTCAATACAGACTCGGCTGAAACCCTGGGGACTCCTGAGCCCAGTACCAAAAGAAAAAGGATCCACCCTGAAGTTATCCAGAGCAGATCCTTTAATTTTTGTCTCATTTCAGGGAGCAGCCGGAGCCTGAACCGGGGCCTCCGCAGGCGCAGGCATCGCGGGTAAACCGCCCATGGGCCCGGGTTGAGCCGGAGCAGAACGTTCCATGGGGAGCTGATCCGTGACGGATCCGCTGGTAATTTTTCCGGCGTCGATGTAACCCAGAATCAGCGTATCCACCAGGAATATCACAGCCAGCCCGATCGTGATCTTGGTCAGCACGTTTCCAGCCCGGGACCCAAAGAGTGTTTCCCCCACTCCGGCGCCAAACGCCAGACCAAGACCCTCATCCTTTGTTTTTTGCAGCAGGATGATGGCGACCAAAAGCAAAGCCGTAACGATTTCGACAAAAATCAACAAACCATGAATAAAGCCCATAACACACCTTCCTATCGCTTGAACGAGCCGTTATTATACGGCCGCTTCCACAATCGCCAAAAATGACGCCACATCCAATGCCGCGCCGCCAATCAGGCCGCCGTCAATATCCGGCTGTGCCATCAATTCCTTTGCGTTGGCCGGTTTCATACTGCCACCATATTGAATCCGGACAGCCTGCGCCGCGCCGGGATTGCACATCTTGGAAAGCACCTTTCGGATCAGGGCGTGAACCTCCTGCGCCTGCGCCGGCGACGCGGTTCGCCCGGTTCCGATCGCCCACACGGGTTCGTAGGCCACCACAATGCGGCGAAAACTTGTTTCATCAAGACCCGCCAGGCTCTTCGTCACCTGCGTGGTCACCACATCCTCGGTCTTGTTGCCCTCGCGCTCTTCCAAAGTCTCGCCCACACACACAATGGGCGTGAGGTTGGCGGCCAGCGCCACCTTGACCTTGCGGTTCACACCGGCATCCGTCTCACCAAAAAACTGGCGGCGTTCACTGTGCCCGAGAATGACATACTGGCACCCGGCATCGCGAAGCATGTCGGCAGAGATTTCCCCCGTAAAGGCTCCATCCTTCTCCCAGTGCATGGTCTGGGCACCCAGTTTTACCTGACTTCCGGCAACCACGTCGCCCACGGACTTCAGCGCTGTAAAAGTGGGACAAACCACCACTTCTACATCAGTCCTGTCAGCCACGGACGCCCTCACGGCCGACGCCAATTCAACGGCGTCCCCGATCAACTTGTTCATCTTCCAATTGCCAGCAATGATTTTTTTACGCATGGTATAAAATGGTTATGGGTTAATGGTTATGGGTTACTTATCGCTTAGGGCGGCCACACCGGGTAGCACCTTGCCTTCGAGCAATTCGAGGCTGGCGCCGCCACCGGTGGAACAATGGGTTACTTTATCCACCACCTTGAATTTCTTAGCCGCTGTGGCGGTATCGCCTCCACCGACCACCGAGACCGCACCTGCCGCCGTAACTTTGGCAATGGCATCGGCCATGACCTTGGTTCCGGTATCAAACCGTGGATCCTCAAACACACCCGCTGGACCATTCCAGATGATGGTCTTGGCACGGGCAATGACTTCAGCAAAAATGACATTCGATTTCGGACCAACATCGAGACCCAGCCAGCCGACGGGAATTCCCGATTGGTCATCAGCAGACTTCACGGCCACCTCCATCGAGGCGTCCTTGGGGAATTTGTCCCCGCAAACATAATCCACCGGGAGATGAATTTTGACGCCCTTGGCTTTCGCCTTGGCCATGATGTCATTGACCAGCTTAGCCCCCTCTGGATCAAACAGACTGGCCCCGATCTCCATGTTGAGGAGCACCTTCTTGAAGGTAAAGGCCATGGCCCCGCCGATAATGATCTCGTCAGCCTTCTCGATCAGATTATTGATCAGGGGAATCTTATCCGAGATTTTGGCCCCGCCGAGAATAGCCAGCAGCGGCCGCTTCGGGTTGTCGATCACTTTGGCAAACGCCTCCAGTTCAGCCCCCATCAGGAACCCGGAAACCTTTTCAGGAAGGTTCACACCCACCATCGAGGAATGGGCGCGATGGGCTGTTCCAAAGGCATCATTCACATACACATCACCCAGCTTGCTTAAACTGGCACGAAAGGCTTCGACCGCCTTGGGATCGGCCTTGGTTGAGGTGCCATCCTCATTCTTGACCTTGCCCTCTTCCTCAATGTGAAAGCGCAGGTTCTCAAGCAGAATGACATCACCGGGCTTCATAACCGTGGAGGCGCAGGCCGCCTCTACCTGGGAGCCGACGCAATCCTCCAGGAACTTGACAGGCTTACCCAGAAGTTTGGTAAGCGACTCGGCCACCGGCTTCAGGGAAAACTTGGCGATCACTTTTCCGTCAGGACGACCCAGATGGCTCATCAACACCACGGATCCACCCTGATCCAGCACATACTTGATCGTCGGCAGGGCCGCCTCAATGCGCTTGGTGTTGGTGATGGCACCGGTAACCTTGTCCTGCGGCACATTGAAGTCCACGCGCATGATCACGCGTTTACCCTTCATATTCACATCGCGTACTGTTTTTTTGCTCATGTCGCCATCTCCTTATAAAAAAGAAGTTTGAACAAAAGCCGCAAGGCACGCAAAGAGGAATTCTTCTTACCGCCTCCGGCGGCAAAAACAAACACCTTCGCGGTCTTTGCGACTTCTGTTCAAATTATTCTTCTACACGACCTTACTTCACGCCGTCGGCTTTGGCCATGAAGCGGATCAAATCCACGACGCGATTGGAATAACCCCACTCGTTGTCGTACCAGCTCACGACCTTGAAGAAGCGTTTCTCGCCCTTCAGGTTGTTCTGCAGCGTGGCCAGGGAATCATAGATCGAGGAACGGGGATCATGGATGAAGTCGGTCGAGACCAACTCTTCCGTCGCCACGCCCAGGATGTCCTTGAGATAGCTGCCAGCCGCCTTCTTCAGCGCCGCGTCGATTTCCTCGATCGAGGTATCCTTCGTGGTGCGGAACGTCAAATCGACCACGGAAACATCCGGTGTCGGGACGCGGAACGCCATGCCCGTCAGCTTGCCCTTGGTGGCAGGAAGCACTTCACCCACGGCCTTCGCGGCACCGGTGGTGGAGGGAATGATGTTCTGGGCCGCTGCACGGCCGCCGCGCCAGTCCTTCTTGGACGGGCCATCAACGGTCTTCTGCGTCGCCGTATAGGCGTGGATGGTGGTCATCAGGCCGGTCTCGATGCCAAACCCTTCCTTCAACAGCACATGAACCACAGGGGCCAGGCAGTTGGTCGTGCAGGAGGCGTTGGACACGAGGGCGTGCTTCGCGCTGTCGTATTCCTGCTCATTGACGCCCATGACGATGGTCTTCACGTCGCCCTTGCCAGGCGCGGAAATGATCACCTTCTTGGCGCCAGCGGTGAGATGGCCCTTGGCCTTCTCGGACTCCGTGAACAACCCGGTGGATTCAATGACATAGTCCACGCCCAAGGCCTTCCAGGGAAGAGCATCGGGAGTCTTCGTGGCCATGACGCACTTGATCTTGTTGCCATTGACGATCAGCGTATCGGCTTCCGTCGCGGCAGGATTGCTCTTCTCGGTCGCCACGGTGTGCTTGAACCGGCCATGAACCGAGTCATACTTCATCTGGTAGGCGAAATAATCGGCATCCGTCGAGACATCCACGACGGCCACCACATCAATCGCTTTACCCAGCAAACCCTGGTCGCAAATGGCCTGAAACGCCATGCGTCCAATACGCCCGAATCCGTTAATACCGACCTTGATTGACATACTACTGCTCTCCTTATTTCGTTGTGTTTCTCAATAATCCGTGCTGAAAACACCCCTGCACAGACTTCCCCGACTGAACGGGGCAGAGACAATACATGACCCCCCCACCCTCGTCAACTTCACTTTTTCTGGTGTAGTAATGGGTACTGACGAGGGGGTAAGTAAAAGGACCGAAGGACTTGTAGTAACCGGCGTCCTCGCCGGTAGTGTGCAAAGAGTGCCGCCGACACGGCGGCTACTACAGCGATGCCCTCATGAGTGACCCATTACCTGGTGTATTTCTTGCCGCCGACCGCGCCGGGGTGATCTGGTTCAGATTGATGGGCATGAATACTCCCGAAGCGTGAGGGTCATTGCGCTTGATGTGGTTGGGCGATGCAATCCAGAAAAGCGGATTTGCGGCCGCCTCGCCGAGGAGGGGAAGCATCGTAGCCAACAAGACACGGTCATCCCGCAGGAATGGATGGCAATCTGCTGGACGTGCTGGTGACACGATAGCGATGCACGATCATCTGTCCTGGTGATTTTCAGGAGTGATACTGGCCGTAGCGTTGGATTGCGGCCATCAGCAGACGCATGCCGGTCAACCGGCTACCGTTGTTGATGGAGCCTGCTGCGGCGAATCGCAATCCGCGTTTTACTTTAGCCTGCTCGAAATCGCGAAGGAACTCGGCCACCATATTGGCCTCCTCGTTCCGGCTGAAGGTAAACGGCGCCAGTTGCCCGTCAATCACAGCGTTCGGACAGTATTGACGAATCTCTGCAACTGTCAGGGTCGGACCGAAATTGGTTCCCTTGAGATCCAATTCCGAGAGCAAGGGCAGCAGGTGGCCCATGTTTGAATCGCTATGCTGATAACGCCAGTCCTCGGGTTTCGGCGCATACCGGGCAAAAACGGCTCTGTGGATCGGCATGGCAAACCACTCGTATATCTCTGCATTAAAGAGGCAGCAATTATCATCCGCCCACCCCCACCCTTTCGGCGCAGTATCCGGCGTGAATCCCGCCTCCTCGTCAATCACCCGCGCCCGCTCCAGAATGGCCCGCTGGATCAGGTCACCAAATCGGCGCATCAGGGCGGGATCATCAAAGAAGAGAAACAACATATTTTCAATGCCATACACGGAACAGGCAAACGTGCAGGGACCACGCTGCCATCGATAGAGCGGCAGCTTCACACCCAGGGCGTCCAGACGACGTTTCTCATCAGACCAGTTATCGGGCAGCAGAAAATCATGTAAATGCTCCAGTCGCTGCTCCACACGATCCAGGAGCCTTACCAGTTCACCCGGGGTGCTGGCTGACTGCTTTAGCCACCATGACCCGGTCGCGCCTCCTTCCCAAACATTTTTGGATTCGAAGATATCATTCAAGCCCTTGACTTCCGGCCATTGTAAAGTCCGGTCGACAGACTTTTCGGTAAGCAGGCGACGTCCCACGATTTTTTCAGACAGATCGTTGTAGCGCCGGCTCAAGTCGAGCGCCCAAGCTTCGTCCGTGTACTGGAAGCGCCACCAATCCTGCGCCACCCCCAGTTCATCAAACACACATTCCCAGTTGCAGATCGCCCCGAGGGGAATCTGTGGGATGTCGGCGCCAAAGGGATCCTTATTCGCAACTTCCTGATCGGCCCAGAAACGCTCGATATCAACCGGGGCCAAACCGCCATTGGCCTTTGTATCGGCCAACAATTGATCGACCTGCTGCCGCTGTTCCGCCGTTGCCTGTTCGTATGCACCCATGACTGAATCCTCCTGCTTCAACTTATTAAGACGCATACTACCATGTCATAATACTGCTTGTTGACACCATAATCATGTCATATTAGGATTTAACCATGTCAATTAATGATATTTCCGCGACTGAGTCACGGTTCACGCCAACGTCGCAAAGTCAAGCGGCGCCAGCGTGCATGAGTTTTCCCGGGTGCGGACGCTTCTACCTCACCAATCTCACCCTGTTCGAGAAACACGAGGGTTCTACAAGGCAGCGCGAACATCGCCATGAGGTATTTCATCTCGTGCTGTTTTGTCAGGCGGACAACGAGATGATCCTGGAGGGGCGCAAGATTCCGACCCGTCGCGGGCTCTGCCTCCTCACGGCTCCCGGTGAGGCGCACTGCTTTCTCCCCCGCAGTAAAGGGATTACCCGTTATCATGCCATCACCTTCGCCTACGAAGGCATGGAATCGCCGCCATCGTGGCTCTCACTCCTGAACCATTACACAGGAATTCCCCTGCGGAACGCCCCTTCGGTGATCCAGATGCCCGAATCAGCCATGCTTACACTCCCGCCCCTTCTGGCCAGTCTTCGCGAGCCCCTGTCATCATCCGGCCCCATGCCGGTCCTGCATCTCCACCTTGGCGTCCTGCAGTTGTTCGCGTTTATTGCCGGTGTACTGGGCGACCAACAAGTATCGCGCACCCCGGCGATGCGATCCCCTGAAGTCAGCGCCCGCGGTTATCTTGACGCCAACTACGCCCGGGCGGGCGGGCTGGCGGCAGTAGCCGCCCAGGCAGGAGTGACCCCCGCACATCTCGGACGCCTGTTCAAACACCGTTACGGAGTTTCTCCCGGCCGCTACCGCGACGCGCTTCGTCTCGACGCCGCGCGCAATCTGCTGCGCCAGAGCGACCTCCTGGTGAAGGAGATCGCCTTCCAAACGGGATATCCCGACGCCTACACTTTTTCAAAGGCGTTCCGGCGCCACTGCCACTGCACCCCCCGCGCCTACCGTTCAAGCGGTTCCAAAGCATGACATGATCCACTCAAACCGGTCCTGACATCCTTTTCCGCCGGTAGCCAGGATGAAACAAGCGGCCCAGATGGTTTTCGCTGTAACTGATCACTGGATCGCACGGCTCAGATTCGCCTCCGGGGTCCGTATGATCCCATGCCAATGGTTTCCCATGCACACCTACGCCATCACCCCCACCCGGAACCGCTCACTCATCTCCTCCAACAGTTCCACAAAATGCCCGTGATCTCGATCATCACTAAAGATCTCCTGCCGATGATCCCCCCTCGCCGTCACGTGGTACCACCCATCCTCTATGTCCACTCTCAAAGGTCTTGCCATACTCCACACTCAATCACTTCGTTCGGCATCTTTCAAATGTTACTTGTTACGATGTGACCCTGGGGCCCCTACCCCGGCCTGCATGAGCAAAGAGGCGTGGATACTTTTAGAGCGAAAACAATGCCCCTATGTCAGGAGGTCTGACCCTGGGGCCCCCTGGGGCCCTGCATATTCGTACGAGTTCCACCAAAAAGTTATGAGTCTCATCTCTTGTCCGAGATGATCACGCCCAGGTTGTTGCCGACGGCGCGCTCCGTGCCGTCGGATGGGCGGTTGAGGACCCTTGGGACGCCGTCCTGGCCGTCGGCCATGACCATCGTGGCGGAGCCGCCGCCATCGAAGGCGATGGCGTCGACCGCGCCGAACTCCTTGAGGACTCCCGCCATTTCCTCGTAGGTCATCCCCTCGCTGAAGCCGGGCTGGCGGCCATCGGAGACGAAGAGGATCAGACGGTGGTCGACGGTGTGGCCAACCGCGGTCTGCGGATAGGTGGGGTTGCCGCCCTTGGCCAGGATCTTGCCGCTTTCGATCAGGCGCACATTGCCTGCGATGGCGTTGTAAAGTTTGACTTCGGGATTGGTGGCGGATCCGGTCTTGTCGTCCTGGGTGCGCCGGACGAAGGTGACGGCGTTGTCGGCCCCGATGTTGACGGCGTCATGCTGGTTGTTACCCCAGCCGCATACGAGCTTGCCGTCCGAGACGGCCAGCGAGCAGAGGTCGCCCTTGCCAGTCTCCACGGCCTTGCACGTGTAGCCGAAGAAGCCGCCGTTGACGCCGATATGCGTTCCGGTCCGCTTCACGAATTGGCGTGTGGTCTCGAAGTCGGTCTGAGTGTCGGGATCGTCGTTTGGGCCGGTCGTCTGGATCTTCACGCCCGGCCGGTTCAGGTCGACCAGCACGATGTGCATGTCGATCTCGCGAGGCTCGGCTGTGTGTCGGTGCACGTAGCGCACGCCGGTGAACGGCGTTGATTCAGTGTCGGCGGCGCAAAGCGCGAAACCGCATAACAGCGCCACGGCGGATATCATTGCCGCGGCGTTCATGGCGAATTTCCTCCCCAAAGGTATGGAACTCATCGTCCTGCCTTCCTTGCCGACGGCGTGATTTGGAATGCGCCGGCTGCAAGACCGTCGAACGCGCGGTCGCCGCGATTGACGGTCACCTCGGTACCATTGCTATAGCGCGTGCGGCTGACGCCCGGCGCCAGTTCCCAGCGGCCGTCGATGTCGAGCATGCCCAGGCGGGTCATGTACCCCTCCGCGCCGAAGGTGAAGCGGTAGGCTTCTGCCAGCATCTCGGCCTTGCCGGCATAGGCGGGAATGCCGAAGGCCGGGCTCGGGCGCATGCAGACCTCATATTGCGGCGCCAGCCCGAGGTCCAGCATCTCCAGCAGGCGTTCCCGGTTGCCTGCCCCCACGGATTCACAGCACAAATGGCTGCCGTGCAGCGCCACGCCCAGCATCGGCACGGGACGGTCAAGGAAGTAACGGCCGATGGCGCAGGTGCGCAGGAAGTTGCCCGGATTGCTGTGGCAGTGGAAGAACCCGCCCAGGGCAGGACGCCGCGCTCGGCCCGCAGGAACTTGCGGTACTGGACGCCGACGAACGCGTAGCCCTCGCCCTGGGGGCCATGGGCGGGCGCAAAGCGGTATTGCACTTCCGGGGCCCGGCGACCATGTCGTCCTCCTGCGCCCAGCGCCACACCAGGTATGGATGCGCGCTGTTGGCCTGCGCCTCCTCCCAGTGCCGGCGGCAGACGAGCTGTGCGTCCTCGTCCCCGGCCGACACCAGACCGCAGAGCGTGCCCTGGGCGCGGGTGATGCCGAAGACCGGCGCGTTACAGTTGTTCTCCCACGGTCGTTCGAGCTGTAGATCGTCTGCCACACCTCGCGCGGATAGGCCCTGTCAAAGAAGGTCTGGCAGCCGAACCAGTTCGGCAGCGTCAGATAGCCCAGCTCACCGGTGCGCGCCGCGCCGAACTCCGGCAGGACTTCCACGCCCAGAAGGCGGTAGAGCCGGGAATGTTCCTCGCGCACGCCCTCGGGTGCGACGGAAACGTCGAAACCCTCGCCCGCCGGATCCATCTCGATCCGCAGGGTCAAGCGCATATGGATCGTGTCGCAGACCACGTCCACTTCCGCCTTCCGCTCGTCGATCTGGCGGATCGCCAGCGTGCTGCGCGCGCTGAGCGACAGCGTGCCCATCGTGCCGAAGGCCCGGGTGTCATCCCAGGGCACGCGCACCTGCTGCGCACGGGGGTGCTGCCGGTCGTAGTAGTGTAGGACGCAAAGCGCGTCAGCCTGCCACTGGTGTTGGCCGTTGAGACGAAGGCTCAGGCGACCGTTGACGTCGAGCGTCAGCGTCGAGTTGCCGGCCTTGAGGACCATCCTATCCATTCCATTTGTCATATTCATATCAGTTCCACGCTGTTACCAGTTCCCGGCCTTCGGGCCGCAGCCGGAATCCGGCAGGACAGAGTTGCGGTTTCAGATGTCATGCCGGGCGCTGTCATTCCAAGGCCACCATCTGATGGCAGGTGAAGCGCTCGCATTCCAGTTCCAGACGGCCCTCGTCGATGCGAAATGGAATGGCTTTCCCCTGTGGTTCCAGCGTGACACGCCGAACCGGCTGATCAAGCCGCAACGACACGCGGACATCGCAGCACGGGGTCAGATCCTCGATCACTTCCATGACCATCTGGCCCATGTGCGTCTGCTGCAGGCCCCCACGCTGAACAAGGTTGGCGTGGAGGAGGTGCAGGACGTGGCGGTTCTGTTCAGGCTGCTCGGTCAGCGTCACCCGGGCTGTGGCCGGCAGGTTGGACCGCAGACCGATTGTGTCGCCCAGCAGACGGCGGAGGCAGGCCAGGAAGAACTGCTTGGTAGTCACCTGGCCGAACTTACGGTAGGCCAGGCAAAGATCCATCGGCAGCCACATGAGGCCGGCCTTCTCGACCCCGCAGGCCAAACCCGTCCCCTGCCGCTTCTGAGGCGCATGCTGATGCGAGCAGAAATGGTTCCAGGCCCTTTCAAAGTACGGCTCGATTACCTCGCCCAGCGCCGTGCCGCCAGTGACCTTAAGGCGAGGATACTGGCAGTACATGATCAACGGCGAATCGACAAAGGCCGGCCGCAGTTCCGGGATCGGCAGAATGTAGTCCAGCGAGAACTCGCTTTCCTTCGCGATCTCCGCGCCGAAGTCGAACAGGAGCTTGCCGTCCGAGCCGAGTGCGCCCCGGCCGATAACCAGGAGCTTGCCGCCCTTGGCAAGGTAGGCGTCGAGTTTCGCCTTCAAGGCGACAGCGATCCGGCCTTCGTCCGGCACCATGAGCAACTTGTAGGGACTGAAGTCCCTTTCAGCGTCAATCATGTCGAACAGAATCTGTCCCTCCAACAGCAGGCGCGTGGCGCCCACGTCGGAGTCCTCGCCCTTGGCATGGGCGGGGTCGAGGGCCTGGGCCGAAAGGACGCCCACATCGGCGACGTTGCGGGCACCCGCGCACCACGGTTCCTTGGCCTCGACCTCGGCATAGGCCGCACCGATGATGCCGTAGGTGGATTCGTCGAGCTTGCCGTCGGGATGGAGCTGGTCGCCGATCGAGCACTTGGCGCCGTAAGCCATCATCGCAGCGCACTCGTAGCGCAGGGCGTTCGGGTGTTTGAACCCGCCGAACTCGCCCCAAGTGGTGTGGAACTTGCCGGTCATGCCGAGGAACTCCAGGCCGGTCGTCTGCGCGTATTTCGCCCCCATCGGGAAATGGTCATAGCCCCAACCCCAGGTCGGCAGGCTTTCCAGTTCCAGATGCGTAACGTGCTGGAGGAAGCGCCGGTCGCCGCGGGTGACATTGCCGCTGTTCTGGGTCATCAGCATCGTCGGGTGCACCTCGCGCAACGCGGCGAGGGTCCGCCTGTAATAGTTCTGCAGGACGATGTCCGCGTGTTTGGCAACGTCCGCCTCCACCTTGGGATCCAGCCCCAGTTTCACCATGCTGGCCATACACCAGGGACAATAGCAATGGGGCTTATGGATGATATCGAGCCAGAGCCCGTCGGTGTCGGGGAACAACCGGGCGATCTCGCGGATCTCATCGCAGACGAAGTCGACGTACGGCGTGTTGAAGCAGAGCATGTGAAAGCCGGGCTCCGTTGGCCGCTGGCTCCAGCCCAGGTAGGTGCCCTTGGCATCAATACACCGCCACTCGGAGTGCTCGCGGGCGACGCGGTTGTTGACGCCGACCGTCAGATAGACCTGGGTGTGGATACCGGCCTCGGTACAGGCGTCGAGTTGGGCGCGGGTGAGGTCAAAGCCGTCGGCCAGATGGGGATGACGCTTGCCAACCTTGGTGCTGTAGTAACTCCAGCCGTGGTGACAGACGGCAAAGATGTTGATGCTGTTCACATGGCCGCGCTTGAGCGTCTCCTGCCAGTGCTTCTTGTCCCACGCCGCCCCGATTCCGGGGATGTGCTCGGAGGTATGAAAATCGAGATGGATTTGACGATATGGAATACTCATGGGGAGTGAAAGGTTAGGGGTTGAGGGTTGAGGATTCAAGACGGATCAGTGGCTTGACGAGTGTCCGGTTCTGAACGGCTTCGAAAGCCTTGCCGATATCGGCCAAGGCGAAGACCCGGCTCCGGTCGAGCCAGACAGACGGATTCAGCTTTCCAGCGCGGTAGAACTTCAGCACGGCCTCGTGCGCCTCAGCCTCGTTGTAGCCGCCGCTGTAGAAGGTGAAGGTCTTGCCGGGCGCAAGCGTCAGCTTGCCGGCCTCGTCGAGCTCGTTGATGGACCTGTCGGGGTCAGACTGTAAATTACAATTAATTCGAAACATGTGCCTGCTTC
>JBAXMJ010000083.1:0-11772 GCA_037134355.1 bacterium
TTTGAAGCAGCAGTTTGGCCGTGTGACGGCGTTGAGCGATCTTTCCTTCCGCGTTGAGCGGGGGGAGTTGATCGCGCTGATCGGGCCGAGCGGAGCCGGCAAAACAACCTTACTCCGGGTGCTCAGCACCTACATGGCCCCCACGGCGGGAACCGTCATGCTTGGCGGGGTGGATGTGGTGGCCGACTCGTTGCGTGTCCGCCGGATGACGGGGTACCTTCCCGAAAAGGATCCGATTTATCCCGAGATGCGGGTGATGGAGTATTTGGGTTTTCGGGCGCGGCTTCGTGGACTTTCCGGGCGGTCGCGCATCAAGCGGTTGCGGGAATTAATCGGACGCTGCGGGCTGGCCGGGTTGGAACGAGCGTTAATGGGAAATTTGTCCAAGGGGGAAGTCCGTCGGGTCCTGCTTGCCGATTGTCTGGCCGGGGAGCCTGAGATTATCCTTCTGGATGAGCCGACGCTGGGTCTGGATCCACTTAACGGCGATCGGATCCGGGCTTCATTTGGGGCCCTGAAAGGAGAGCGTACGGTCGTGTTTTCTACCCACGATATGGTGGAAGCCGAAACCCTTGCCTCCCGTGTCATGATCCTGAATCACGGTTCAATGGTGGCCTTTGATACGCCGGCTCAACTGATCAAGAGCCGGGGTGTGATGACTCTGGCGGAAGCCGTCAAGGCTGTGGTTCAAGAAGGTGGGGCGGCATGATTGCCTCACGTATTCTCTGGCGTCAGGAAGTGCGGTTCCGGTTGGCTGCCCCGTCTTTTCTGCTCATGGGTGCCATATTTCTGGTGGTTTCCGGATTGGCCTTCTGGGTTTTCGCAGTGACCATGGCGGGGAAGGGACTGCTGACCTCCGAGATCACCTTCAGCGGGATGTTGTTTTGGATGGCCTTTCTGGTGGTGGCCTCAGCGGTTTCAGTGAAATTGCTGGGGGATGAACAGGAACGTGGCACTCTGGAACTGTTGCTGACCGCTCCGGTGAGTGAGGGCGAAATTATCCTCGCCAAGTCACTGGCGGGTTTTTGTCTGATTCAACTACTTGTTTTTCCGGCAGTCTTGTATCCCTGGATTCTCAAAGCCGTGTATCCGGCATGGCAGGGGGTGGATATCGCCATGTGGCTTGCCGGGATCCTGCTGCTGGCCTTGGTCTCCGGCCTGGTTACGCTGAGCGGACTGTTCTGGTCCCAGGTGTTCCGGAACCAGACCGCCGCCATGGTCGCCACTTTCCTTACGGGAGCCATGGTGGTATTCAGGGGATCGCTTCGCAGTTGGATCGGGGGAACGGCGGCGGATGGATCTTCAGGTCTGGTGGCGGTGGCTTCGCATGTGGCCGGATTTTCGGCCGGAATGCTGGACAGCCGCCCGTTGGTTTTCTATGTCACGGCAATGGCGGCGCTGTTTTTTGTCAATGTCCGGCTTTTGCAGCTGGCGCGTTATCGTCGTTCCTCAGGAGGGCTGAATGTGGCGGTTTCCCTGCTGTTTGCGGGGATTCTTGCGGGGATGGTGAATTATCTGGCACTCTTGCATCCTGTCCGGGTGGATGTCAGTACACTGGGCGGTGCGCCGTTATCACTTGAAATGGGGCGGATTCTGGATGCTACCAAAACTCCGGTCCGTCTCATTTTGCTGGCCCCGGAGGGGGATTCGCTGGCAACCATTGCGCGTCGTCGGATCGAAAAATACCGGTTTGTGCATTCTGCACTTCAGGTGGATATTGTGGATCAGGGAAGCGAGATCGCCCGGACCCGCGAACTGGTTGGGCGTTATAAAATCCGGGAATCCAGCGTTTTGATTGTCGCCTGCGGCCCGCGTTACAAGGTGCTTCCTTTTCGGGCTCTTGAACGAACGGCCGCGGACGGCGGGCATCAGGGTCGGCATGGCTCGACATTCTCAGCCTCGATGGATTCTGAACTGCGTTCGGCGCTCAGGGCGGTGACGGTTGAAACTGCGCCCGTGGTGTATTTTCTGACCGGGCATGATGAGCGGGATAGTGCGGATTTTACGGAGTATCGCGGGTATTCGGAGATTGCCGGGATTGTTCGTGAACGCCATGCGGAAGTGCGCTCATTACTTCTTGATAGCCAGCTTCCGGTGACCAACGATTGTGCCGTTCTCGTGGTGGCCGGACCCGCGCGGCGGCTGGCGGCCTGGGAGGTCGCCAAACTCCGGGATTACCTGTCACGAAGCGGTCGCCTGATGGTGATGCTGGATTCCGGGCAACCAACCGGGCTGGAGTCGCTTCTTGAAGAGTGGGGCGTCCGGCTCGGGCAGGATCGGATTCTGGATTCCACGACGACGTCGCTCCTGCCCGGTAGTCGTGATCGGTCGGCGGCGCTGGGGCTGGGGGAAGTGTCTGTGATTCGCTACGGGAAGCACCCGATAACCGAGCCGCTCGATGGATTGGTCTCCACGTTCGTCCTGCCCCGCTCCGTTGAGCCGCTGGCGGGTAACGGCGCTGGCAGGCATGTCAACGATCAGGCCGACAAGCCTCGTGTCGCCACGCTGGCCGAGAGTGCTGAGAAAAGTTGGGCGGAAGTGGACTTCAATCAAAATCCGCCTCAGTTCAACGAGGGGTACGATCGGCGCGGTCCGGTCTCCCTGGCCGTGTGTGTGGAAAAGGGCGTGGTTTCTGAGCTTACCATGGACATCAAACCGGTTCGCATGGTTGTGGTGGGCGATTCCCAGTTTGCGGCAAACCGCTGCCTGACGGGCGCGAATGAACTATTTTTCGTTAATTCACTGGATTGGCTTCTGGAGCGGAATGAGCCTGGAGCGGCTCCTTCCGCGGAGGTGGGGTTATACACCCTGCAGATTGAGACCCGGGGCCGTGTCGTGACCTTTCTGTTGATTGTGGTTGCCGTGCCTTCTGCGCTGGTCGGTCTGGCGTTTTTTGTGGCGATGGCCAGACGGGACAGACGGGTGCAGGGTGCCTTGAGTAGGAAGGGGAATGCTAGGGTATGAGTTGGAAACCCACCCTGTGGCTTCTGGTTCTGGTTGTGCTGACAGGCCTGTTTATTGTGGTGTTTGAAAAAAACACCGATCAGGGAGTTCGATCCCTGCCTCTGAACAGTCCGTTACTTCATGTGAGTTCCGAAGTGATTACCCGGTTATCCATCACGGCCGGGTCAAACCGGGTTGAGTGTGTCCGGCGTGAGGGGGAGTGGTTCCTTACCCGACCGATGGAGGCCAGAGCGGATGCCGCCCGGATCAACCGCCTGGTGGATACCCTGGTCAAAATACGCAAACAGGAGATCATTGATCCCGTTAGACGAGCGAAACGGGGGCTCTCGCTTGCCAGCTTCGGTTTGGAACCGCCCCGTGCCCGCCTGGTTCTAGGAACCGATTCACATTCCGATGAGATTCTGCTGGGTGAGGATGCACCACTGGGAAATTGTGTGTATTTGAGTCTCAACGACGAACGGGATGTCATCGGAGCCACCCTGAGTGTGTCGGACATCCTGCCTCTGGATCCGGACGGATTTCGGGATCAGGCGGTGTTCCCTTCCTCAATCAAGCAGGCGATCCGTCTTGAAGTAAAGCACGCAGGCGGTTTTTTTCAGCTGGCATTGAAGGACGGCGTATGGCGGATCCAGCAGCCTTTTGACGCTCGCGCCGACGGGACGCGGGTGGAACGGATATGGAGGATTCTTGAAGCGTTGAAAATTGAGGGACTGGTCGGGGGCGCGTCCCTGTCCGATTCCGTTGCGTACGGGCTCGGTGTCGATGAAGCAGCCCTGCAGGTGTCGGTATGGACTGAGGGGCGGCGTCAGCCATTGGTTCTGACGGTGGGGAAGGCCCTGCAGGACAACCCGTCAAGGCTGTATGCGCGAATCAGTGATATGGCTTCGCTGGGAGTTATGAGTAAGGAAATCTTGTCTCTTCAGGCCATTCCTGCGAGTTCGCTACGGGACCGGAGATTGTGTGATGCGGATCCATCCTCCCTGATGTTCCTGACTTTGTCAGATGACGATTCCAAGGTGGTCATGGAGAAGGGCGCGTCCGGGGCTTGGATGATCACGGAGCCTCTGAGATTTCCTGCGAATACCCGTGCAGTGAGTGCGTTGCTGAAGGCGGTCAGCGGTCTGCAAGGTGAGGAGATGGGGAATGGAATTACGCTGAAAGGGCTCCCGCCTGAAGTGGGGACGATGTCCTGCCGTCTGAAAATTGCCAATCAGATCCCCGTTTATACAACAACAAACGAGACCCTTTCCGTGGCGCCGGCAACGGGGGAGTGGACCTATCGTTTCTCCTGGCCCGGCGCAGGGACTTCCACCAGTCAGGTGTTTGGCGAGGAGGCTGGTGCGATTTACAAAGTGTCTTCGGATGATCTGTCGAAGATGTGGCGACGATTGGCCGCCCACCCTGTCTTTGCGGATCCCCTGGCGTACATGGATTGCCTGATGCTGGACTTGAATCCCCAGCAAGTGCGTCGCATCACACTGACCCGTGAAGGCCGTGAGGAGACGGTAACAAGCGGATTGGATGGGAGTTGGACGGTTGATTCGCCACCCGGTGGGCGGGTTGTTGAGGGGGCGATTCCATCGTTGCTGACGATGGCCGCCAATCTTCAGGCGGAGCGGATTGAAACCCTGGTCACCACTAATCTGGCGTCCTTTAAATTGAATGAAGCGGCAATCCGGGTGACGTTCGGGTTGAGCGGATCAAGCGGAATTCAAAAGACAGTTCTCATTGGAGACGGTGATGGTCGGAAGGGGGTCTATTCCATGATTCAAGGACAGGATGTGGTCTTTGTCCTGAAAAAAGAGACAACCGAAGCCTTCGTTCGTCCTCTGGTCACCTCACCCTAATGTCAGCGTTCCCCCCAATTTCACGCCGGAAGTGGGTCGGATGGTTGTATCACGGTCTTCCCCTCGTCCTGGGCGTGGGTGTTGCTCTTGTTTTGGGGCTCACCTGGCTCGGAGTTCCCGGTTTTTTGACGCGATGGATTTTGGAGACGGCAAATCAGGGTGAGTATTTTGTCACGGCGAATCATGTGAAACTGGATTTGCGTGGTGGCATCAAGGCTTCCGATGTGATGGTGTATCGCAAGGGTATTACAGGCCCACCCCTGCTTGAAACGAGAAGTCTGCAGGTTCTGTTCCACCTTTTTGAGGCACCCCATGCAGGAGGAAGCCGTATCAAGGAATTGAGGGCGCGGGGTGGCGTCATCCGTCCTCTCTGGGGGTCAGGCGGTGAAACGGGGCTGGGTCTGGGAGCGGCAGGTGAATCAGGGCTGCCCTCTTCGAAAAGTCGGGCCGGGGCGAGTATCCGGATGGATATGGATGTGACGCTGAATGACTTTGATGTTTTGGGTGTGTGGGTTGAAGAGTTGAAAACGGGGATTCAGGTGAAGGATGGGGAATACCGTGTATCCCGTTTGTCAGGACGGGTAGGACGTGATCTTCAGAGGGGGACCGTTGAGGGATCTCTGGCCTGGAAACACCGGCAACAGGCGACCGGGCATATAATCACCTCCTTTGACCCGCATGTGCTGATGCCCGTTTTCAAAATGTTTTATCCTGACGCTATGCCGGTTGTGGAACGGTTTTCGTTTCCTGCCGCCCCGCCCCGGCTTGACCTTTCATTTGAGATGGGCTTAAGAAGTCCGTTTAGCATGAAGGTCGCGGGCCGAATGCAGGCCTCGCAGTATGCCTACCGTGGCGCCGGAATCGGATTTGCGAATATTACGGGGGACTATGTATACGGGAACGGAACTAACCGGCTTAAACTGGATCCCTTCCTGATTGTTGTCGGTGGACGGAAGGCAGAGGGGAAAAGCGAATTCAATTTTACAGCCCAGACCACCTCATTCGAGGTGATCTCAGCGATTGATATGGGATCGGTCCTCCGGTTGGCGGGTGTGAGGGATCAGGCGCTGGAGCCCTGGACGTTTGAAGGGGGGGTCACGATTGTGGCAAAGGGCGAGACCAACGCCAAAGCCCCGGAGCGATCCGGTTTTGAGGCCACGGTGGAGGGGTCGCAAGTGGGCTTTAAATCGGTTCAGGCTCATGATTATACGTTTCGGGTTCTGGGACACGGACTGACAAACCAGTTTTCCGACATTCGTGGAAAAATTGGCGGCGGATCGTTTTTTGGATCAGTTTTGCGGGAGCCGGCGTTGCCAGGATCCAACCGGGTCCTCCGGGCAAGGGCTGAGATTATTCATGTGGATACGGACGAATTGCTAAAAATAGTTTCAACCAACCGGGCTTGGAGAACAGCCGGAAAACTTTACGGGACTATCGAGTGGGTGGCGTTGGACGGGGATTCGGGAGCTGTGCCTCACTCCGCGCAGGGCCAGTTTACCGTGCGAAATTCGAGACTTTTACGACTTCCTCTTTTCCAGGGATTGACTGCGAACCTTAAGCGATTGGTGGCTGGTTTTGATGCCGGAGATACGACTGCGGACTTGCGGTTTTCGTTTCAGCTTAGCAAGGGACGTGTCGAAAGTCGGGATATTCAAATGGAGTGCGGCTGGGTGACTCTTTCGGCACAGGGGAGTTGCGGACTTGACGGGACATTGGATTTCACGGTTGAGGTTCATATTGCCCGAAAACCCGGAATGCTAGGCCTGGCTATGGCGTCGTTGTTTCCCGCGGGGACAAAAATTGAATTCAAATTAGGTGGCACAGTGGAGTCTCCCGAATGGAGACGGGCCGATTCGCGATAGGGGTTGCATGACAGTCGATACTAAACAGGATGGGCGGACAGTCCACATCAGGACCTATGGCTGTCAGATGAACGTGCGTGACAGCGAGGCCATTGGAGCCTTGCTGGTCAGGCACGGATACCGGTTACTGGCCGAGGAGGCCGGGGCCGATGTGATTCTCGTCAATACCTGCAGTGTGCGGGGCAAGGCGGAGGATAAGGCGTTGGGCAAGCTCCGGCTGGTGGTGGCGGTGAAAGTCATGCATCCGGGCCGTGTCGTGGGCGCAGTCGGATGTATGGCGCAGCGTTTGGGGAGCGCGATTCTCAAGGACGTGAAGGGACTTGATTTTTCGGTGGGAACCCATCGGTTGAGCACGCTGCCCGCAGTGATTGAAGCCGTTCGGGCAGGGCGGGGGCCGATTGTGGATACGGGGGATGAGGATCCTGAGACGGAGTCGCTGGCTGGTCATCTGGGAGGGTCCTTGTCAGCTTTTGTTAACATCCTGCTGGGGTGTGACCGGCGTTGCGCCTATTGCATTGTTCCGGAGGTCCGTGGCCGGGAATGGAGCCGGCCTGTAGAAAATGTTCTGCGCGAGGTTCGCGCGTTGGCGGAACAGGGATGTCGCGAAATCACCCTGCTGGGGCAGAGCGTGATGTCGTATGGCCGGAAGAACCCCGTGTGGACGGAGGAGGCTGTTTCCCCCCGCGGGTTTGTCGAGCCGCTTCCCCGGTTGTTGGAGGCGGTGAGTGGCGTGCCGGGAGTAAGGAGAATCCGGTTTACTTCAGGGCATCCTTCCGGTTGCTCCAGCGAACTGGCACGGGCCATGGCCGAAATACCGGGAGTGTGTGATCATTTGCATCTTCCCATGCAGTCGGGATCGGATGCGATCCTTGGCCGGATGCGGCGCGGGTATACAGCGGATGATTATCGGGCGGCGGTGAAGCGGTTGCGTGACGCCGTTCCTTCCATGGCCTTGACCACAGATGTCATTGTCGGGTTTCCGGGGGAGACGGAGGAGGACTTCGAGGCGACCCGGCGCCTGATGGATGAGGCACAATTCGATAATGCCTACATTTTCAAGTATTCCCCTCGGGAAGGCACGCCCGCTGCGGCGTGGGAGGATGATGTGGCGGCTGAGGAGAAGATGCGCCGGAATCATGTGCTTCTGGAGGATCAGGACCGGAGGGGTTCCGCGCTGAATCAGGCGTGCGTGGGTCGAAGTGTTGAAGTGCTTGTGGAAGGGGTGAGTCTCCGGAACAAGGAACGATGGGCGGGGCGCTCGGGCACAAATAAGATCGTTATTTTTGATCCTCGCGAATCTGTTCAGGCGGGTGATATAGTCTCGGTACTGATTGAGCGGGTGGGGCCGCAGGTAATGTATGGAACACTAAGAGGAATGATGAATTCATGATGTCGCTTTCGGAGTTATGTATAACGACGGGGATCGTTTCCATTCTGGTTTATTTGCCTTTTCTCGTGGTGCCGGGCTGGGCACAAAAAGGGCTCCGGAATTTTCCTCGCAATATTTGGGTGGGTGGAATCCTGGCCGCAGTGGCGCTGGTGTGGGCGGCTTTCGAGATCAATGATATGCCTCTGGGTGGAGTGGATGCCTATAAGTCGTGGCTTTGGGTTCTGGGGCCGTTGGTGTATGGGTTGATTATGGTTTTCATGAATGAATTGCTGGCACCCCGTGCTTTTGGCGGGTTGCTTATGTTGTCTGCAGGTCCGCTCCTGGAGGCCCAGCGGCTCTATGAGTCCTCGTGGACCCTGGTGCCCGCAGTCATGGCGTATGTCTGGGTGCTGGCCGGTATGATTCTGGTGTTATCGCCGTACCGGTTCCGTCATGTGGCGCAATTCTGTTGCGGAACGAATGCGACTTGTCGGTGGACAGGGGCTTTCGGTTTGGCGCTGGGTTCCTTTTTGATAGGGCTGGGAATGCTTGTTTTCGGAGGGGCACGATGAATTCAATAGCGAAAAATGGGACGCCCATGGAGATTCTTGAAGCGGCTCTGAAGAAGGAGCACGCGGCGCACGACTTCTACTCCGAGGTCAGGGAGCATGCCAAAGTAGAGTCGGTTCGCCTTCTGGCGGAGGAGCTTTGTGACGAGGAAATGCGTCATGTCCGCCTTATTGAGGAGCACATCGTCAGATTAAGGCGCGGATGAAGACATCTCCGAAGCTGATCATCTTTGATCTGGATGGAACCCTGATTGACTCTGCCCGGGACCTGGCTTCTGCGGTGAACGAAATGCGCCGCCATTTTAGCCTTCCGCCACTGGACGTGGCCACGATTACCGGGTATGTGGGCAACGGGGTTCGCCTGCTGGTGACCCGGGCATTGCAGGGAACAGCCATCAATGTCGATGAGGCTTTGCGCATTCAGGCGCCGATTTATCGTGCCCATATTGTTGACGAAACAACCCTTTATCCCGGTGTCTATGAGGGATTACGCGAGTTACGAGACCAGGGGCACATTCTGGCCGTGGCGACTAACAAGCCGGCGGAGGCGTGTGATCTGATTCTGAAGCACTTCGGGATACGGGATTGGTTCGTCAGCGTTCTGGCCGGCGGCCGGTTTCCGATTTTGAAACCGGAGCCGGACATGATCCTCGATATTATGAAGACGGCCGGGATGCCGCCCAACGATACCTGGGTGGTGGGCGACAACTATACCGATCTGGAATCCGCGCGCAGGGCAGGCGTTCGCAGCATCTTCGTGACCTATGGATATGGAGAGCCCGGGAAAGAGGAGCCCACATCGACCTGCCATTCTTTTGGCGAAGTGCTGGGCCAGTTCTGAGTCCGGCCCGCAGACGATCAGTCCCACATCGAGTTAATCTGGTTGCGAACGCGGCCGACGATATCATCGTCCATGGACGACCGGTCATCGGGATATCCACTGGTGCCAAAAGATGCCAGTTCACAGGACGCGCGGACATCATCGTTGAGAAACCGTGAAATCTGGGAATAGACATGCTTGTCGGTGTAACTGCCCCAGCGGTGGTAGTAGCGGAGCGGCCAGGTGACGTAGAGAAAATTCCGGGCCCGGGTCATGGCCACATAGGCCAGGCGGAGTTCTTCTTCGATCTGCTTATCGTTGTCGGTTGCCATATCGGAAGGCAGGCAGCCATCCGAGGCATGAATGACATACACGACATCCCATTCACAGCCCTTGGCCGAATGAATGGTGGAGAGCACCAGCCAATCCTCATCCTTGAGGGGATTGGCGGCGATATCGCTGGTTGAATTGGGCGGGTCAAGCGTCAGATCCGTCAGTAACTGGCGGCGTGACTTGTAGCCTGAAGCCACCTGTTCGATGTGTTCCAGATCCCGGCGGCGCGCCTGGGGGTTTTCATAGCGCTGGGCCATGATGTCATCATAGAAGGAGCGGATGCGCTGTACCTGGGCTGCGGGGGTGCCTTCTCCGGCCGTGACGAGGTCATCCATTAACTGGCAGAGATCTGTCCAGCCGGCCTTGGCGGCGGCGGGAGGGGCAAATGTCTTGAGGGCACGCGGATCGTGCGATTTGGTGACATGGGTGATAATTTTGGCAGCAGTGGCAGGGCCGATTCCCTCAATCATCTGGAGAATCCGGAACCAGGCGATTTCGTCGGACGGATTTTCGGTGACCCGGAGGAAGCTGATCAGATCCTTCACATGGGCTGCCTCAAGAAAACGAAGCCCGCCATATTTGTGATAGGAAATATTCCGCCGTGCTAACTCGATTTCAAGGGAGTCGGAGAGATGGCCGGCCCGGAACAGCACCGCCTGTTTGTGCAGTGCAATGCCCTGTTCGTAGTGTTCCAGGATTTTGGAGACGACAAACTGGTCCTGCGTGGCCTCGTCGCGGCATGTGACGATAACGGGGCGCTGGCCTTCGCGGCGGGCGGACCACAGGTCCTTGGTAAACCGTTCACGGGCCTGACTGATCAGGCGGTTGGTGGTTTCAAGGATGGGTTCTACAGAGCGGTAGTTCTGTTCCAGAGTGATCACCGTGGCGCCCGGGAATTGCTGGGGAAAATCCAGGATATTCCTGACATTGGCCGCGCGAAAACTATAAATGCTCTGGGCATCGTCGCCTACGACCGTGATATTGGGGTTGAACCGGCGCAGACCGCGCAGGATGTCGGCCTGAACGGTGTTGGTGTCCTGATACTCGTCCACCAGCACGTGATCGAAGCGACCGCCGATTTCCCGTGCCATGGCGTCGCTGCTGAGGAGTTGGAGCCAGTAGAGCAGGAGGTCGTCGTAATCGAGAACCCCGCGCTGTTGCTTGCGGATCACATACTGGGTGAAGAGGGCCTTGAGTTGCTCCTTGTATTCGAGGCACCAGGGGTAATGTTTGGTGAGTACGGGTTCCATCATTTCGCAGCCGTTGACGCAGCGGGAGTAGATACCCAGACAGGTGCTTTTCCGGGGGAAACGTTTATCATTTCGGCCGAGATTGAGTTCATGGCGGACCACATTCATCAGGTCCGCCGAGTCCCCCTCATCCATCACTGTAAAGTCGGAAGGAAGGCCGGACTGCTGGGAGTACATGCGGAGGATCCGGTTGGCCATGGAATGGAAAGTGCCACCCCAGACGCGGCTGGTCATATGGGCGCCGCGCGTGGAGGCGGCTGCCGCGCGTTTGATCATTTCCTCGGAGGCGCGCCGGGTAAAGGTCATGAGTAGAATCCGTTCGGGCGGGGTGCCCTTGGCGATCAGATAGGCGACCCGGTAGGCGAGGGTCTTGGTCTTTCCGCTTCCGGCCCCGGCGACGACCAGGAGCGGTCCCTCGCCATGGATGACGGCCTTTTGCTGCTGGGGATTAAGATCCGAGAGCCAGTCGAGATTGTCGTGTGCCACTTCAGTCATTCATCAACTCATTTCCAAAAACTTCATGATGACAGAAAGCCGAGTGCGCATCAAGGGGGCGATGATTTTATCGGTTTTTTGTCTTGCTAGGAGAATCTTCAGACGCCATTATACGCGGCCTTGTTGGAGTCAGAACCGCATCGCGGGTCTCTGAATTCCGGCGGGCGATTGAGAGTGCGGTGGGATTCCGGAGTGGTCAAACGGGGCAGACTGTAAATCTGCTGGCTATGCCTTCTAAGGTTCGAATCCTTATCCCACCACCA
>JBAXMJ010000084.1:0-11735 GCA_037134355.1 bacterium
CTCTTGGTGATCTTGATCAGGCCTCCAAACGCTTAGCGGCCATTAAACCTTTTCTCATGTTGGATATTGATGACGAGGCACGAGAATTGGCAGAGAAGATTGTTTCGGGAAATGGCATTCCTAAAGAATACCCGGAAGATGCTCTTCACATTGCAGTCGCCGCCCTCAACGGAATCGCTGTTATTGTAACTTGGAACTTCGCGCATCTCTCCAATCCTTTCACGCGAATGATGGTGCGGCAGATTGTTGAAAGCGAAGGGTATGTATGCCCTGAAATATGCTCCCCGGGGGAGCTTCTGGAGAGTGAATTATGAACGACCCCATTGTACAGGAAGTACGTAAGAATCGCATGGAGCACACCCTGAGATTTAGGGGGGATCTTACGGCGATTTGCAACGAACTTCGCTCCATTCAAGCCGCTTCAGGTCATGCCATCGTCCGGTTGACACCCAGACGAATGCAGCCAACCAAGCCTTCCTCTTTACGTCGCTGACGCGCCGAAAGTGAAGGCGTGCGTTTTGTGCCTAGCAAGACCAGGAACTAATGGGTGATGCCCACAGCGGAGAGATTAGCTGTGGAGCAAAGGCCCTCACCAGAGAGGCCAGCTCGAAGGTTAGTCAAAGATAATGATGACAAAATGCATCCACAATCTGCGAAGGACTATTGCAAGGGGCGCTATTTATGCAGGGCTTTTTTGCATGGCTCTTCCGTTGAAGGCAGAGCAGTGGGGGGATTGGACTTATGCCTCTGATGGAAGCAATGTCACCATAACGGGGTATACGGGATCAAATTTGGATGTCAGCATTCCCGATACTATTTCGAATATGTCCGTGGTTGCTGTTGGGGATTTTGCGTTTTCCAATAAAACCAGCCTGACAGCGGTTTCCTTTCCCGGCACTCTCTCGACGATTGGTGCTTGGGCGTTCCTGAACTGCTTCAGCCTGAAATCCGTCACCATTCCGCCCAATGTCACCAATGTCGGAGCCTACGCCTTTATAAACTGTAGTGGTTTGACCTCTCTCGTGCTCTCCAACGGCATTACCTCCTTGCAGGACTTCTCGTTCTTCACCTGCTACAGCCTGACCAACATCACCATACCCTCCAGCATCTCCTTCATCGGGACAGGGGTCTTTGGCAACAACACCAGCCTCCAGACCATAGACGTCAGCCCCTCCAACCAATTCTTTTCATCCACCAATGACATGCTGTTCGACAAGAGCCAAACGACGCTCATCCAATGCCCTGCCAGTAAGAAAAGCGGTCTGTCCATCCCTCTGAGCGTTGTTAATGTCGGGGACTTCTCATTCGGAGGATGTTTCAGTCTGACCAATATGGTTATCCCCGACGGAGTTACCAACATCGGTCAGTATGCCTTTTATTCCTGTTCTAGCCTGACCAATATGGTTGTCCCTGCCAGCGTCGTGAATGTTGGGTCAAACGCCTTCTCGTGGGCAACGAGGATGACGAACATCCTTTTCAAGGGAAGTCCCCCAACGATTGCCTTGCCTATCTTTGATTGGGATAACAATTTGACCGTCTATTATTACCCATGGACAACGGGATGGTCGGGAACATTTGGAGGAAGACCTACAGTACCTATGGATGTCTTGTATACGGTGAACAACGGTGCAGTGACGATTACGGGATATACAGGCACTAACTCATTCCTCTCGATACCGAATACGATTTCCAATATGCCCGTTGTTGCGATTGGGGCTTCTGCGTTCTCAAACCAAGCAAGCCTGACCAGCATAAAGATTCCTGACAGCGTTACCACAATCGGAATGAGAGCTTTTGATTTCTGTTCTAATCTGACCAATGTTCTCATAGGCAGTGGTGCTTCGGTTATCTATCAGCCAAACTTTGCCAATTGTCCCCAGTTAATTGCACTTGATGTGAATGAGAATAATCCTGCGTTTTGCAGTATGGACGGGGTTGTATTCTCCAAGGATCGGTCTTGGCTTCTCCAGTGTCCAGAGGGCAAAGCGGGCAACTACACGATTCCCGTCAGCGTTGCCACTATCAGCATAACAGCGTTTCTTAATTGTGCCAGCCTGACCACCGTAACGGTTCCTGCCAATGTCACCAATATCTACTGGGAAGCCTTTATGTCCTGTTCTAATTTGGCAGGGATTTATTTCAAAGGTGACACCCCCCACCTTGGCGACTCTGTTTTCGATGGTGATAGCTTGACAAACTACTTTTACCCTTGGACATCAGGCTGGACAAACACCTTTGGGGGAAGACCAACCCAAATCAATCCCGCCTACACCCAATGGCTGACTAATTACGGCTTCACAACCAGCTTGACCAATGACTATGACAATGACGGGATGCTAAACTGGCAGGAGTATCTGGCGGGAACCAGCCCGACCAACAAGACTGATGCCCTTGTGATTACTTCGATGGGGGGAACCAATGACGCCCAGTTTAGTTGGTTGGCGAAGTCCAATGTCAGTTATCAGATCAGGAAGAGCCTCGACCTGATGGGGGCTTGGCTGAATGCCCCTACGGGAACAGGGACGAACCAGCAGGCCTTCCAGACGGCTCCTATGGACGGGCTAATGCAATATGCAGACCCTGACTATGCGGGGTCTACCAATGGCTTTTACAGGGTCAATGTGGTGCCGTAGGGGGGGGCTGGGAAGGGTGGCGGTTGGTGTACCGCCTTCAGGCGGCCTAGAGAAGGCCGGCTAAAGCCGGTACACCAGCGTTGGGAACCTCGAAACTGCATTTTCGCGGGCGTTGAATCCATAACGGAACAGTAAATAAGGGATCATCGGTGTTTGACAGACATTCCTCGACGATATATTATCCGGCAATATTTATTATTAAAGAATCATCATGGCATTGAAACACATTAGCAAACCGTGCTCAGATTGGAGCCGGATGTATGACTTCGAGATCCTGCGCGAATTGCGCAAGCGGGAGGGGTGGACCATTGCCGACCTTTCGAAGAAGTCGGGTGTTTCGCCTGCTGTTATTTCCAAGCTGGAACGGAACCGGTCTTCCGCTGAACTGCCGACTCTTTTTTACCTGAGCCGCGTCTTTGGGATGAATACCACGGATCTTTTGATGCTGGCTGAATCCCGTACAGCTCATCGCACAAGCGAATCCGGCCATCAGTCTGGTGCGTTCAAGTTCCGGGAAATACGCTATGGCAATGTGCGAGCCCTATTGGGCGAGGCAAAAGCCGGTGGAAAGGTGTCCAATGCCGAGATTCATCAGGATGATCAGGAAGTCTGCTGGGTCTTGCGGGGTAAAATCAGAGTGCGTTTGCCGCATGAGCAGCCGGTATTGAAGGCCGGGGAGTGTGTCCAGTTTGACGCCATTCTTGAGCATTCTTATGAAGTGATTGAAGACTGTCAGATACTTATTTTGCATCTCAAGAAAGGGAAACGGTTTTAACATGATCAAGATCAATAAAGCCCTGACGCCGGTAAAATTGAAGCGCAATCTGGCGCGATTCTGGAATGTCTCCGGCGATAAGATCCTGCGGATGGATCGGGAGTATGATGAAAGCAAGGGGGCGCCCGTCTTTACCAGGCAGGGGCGCTATACCTCGCGGGGGTGGACGGAGTGGACCCAGGGATTTCAGTATGGCGCGGCGCTGATCCAGTTTGACGCCACTGGGGAAATCCCGTTCCTGGAGCTTGGTCGGAAGAAGACTGTCGAGCGAATGGCTCCGCACCTGACCCATTTCGGCGTCCATGACCATGGTTTCAACAACGTCAGCACCTATGGGCATTTGCTGCGTCTCGCCCGGGAAGGTCGATATTCCGCAACGCCCTGGGAGCAGTCGTATTATGAACTGGCCATGAAAGTCTCCGGGTCCGTTCAGGCACGGCGCTGGACCGCTCTTAAAGACGGTGGGTTCATCTACTCCTTCAACGGACCGCACTCCCTGTTTGCCGATACGATCCGCTCGTTGCGTTCCCTGGCGGTAAGCCACAATCTAGGCCATGCGTTTATGGGGGAGAATGACAAAAGGACGTCTCTTCTCGAACGCTTGGTACAGCATGCCCGCACCACCGCTGAATCCGTGGTGTTCTACGGGGAGGGGCGTGATGCCTATGATGTCCGCGGTCGTGTGGCCCATGAGGGCATCTTCAACCTGAATGACGGCTGTTTCCGTTGTCCCAACTCGCAGCAGGGTTTTTCTCCCTTTACCACCTGGACGCGCGGGCTGGCCTGGATTCTCCTGGGTTACGCCGAGCAGTTGGAATATTTGGCCACCCGCTCCGATGGCGAATTGAAGCCACTGGGTGGGCGTGCGGTCATTGAGTCCATGTTCCTGAAGGCCGCGTGTGCGACGGCAGATTTCTATCTCGAGAATACCCCTGCAGATGGAATTCCTTATTGGGATACCGGGGCACCGGGATTGAGCCAACTGGGCAATTACCTCAACAAGCCTGCCGATCCGTTTAACGCCCATGAGCCGGTGGACAGTTCCGCCGCCGCGATCGCGGCGCAGGGACTGCTTCGGTTGGGCCGGTATCTTGAAGGCAAAGCCCGCAACTCGAAACCTGCAAAGCTCTACTGGCAGGCTGGCTTGACGGTGCTGAATACGCTTCTGGACGAGCCGTACCTCAGCACAGCCGTCAAACATCAGGGGCTCATCCTGCACTCGGTCTATCACCGGCCCAATGGGTGGGATACCATCGCGCGCGGTCAGAAGATCCCCAATGGAGAATCCTGTATGTGGGGCGATTACCATGCCCGCGAGGTAGCGCTTTATGTGCAGAGGCTCATTGATGACAAACCGTATTTGACTTTCTTTTGATTCCAAACCCGGGAGATTCAATCATGATAATCGCTGACTTAAGCAAGATCGAAGGCAGGCGCTATCCGGCGGGGCGACGAACCCAGAATGTGGTAGGGGGCGTGTCACCCATCCAGGCGAAGCAATTCGCAGTGGGGTTTGTCACCCTGGATCCCAACGGCGGCCAGGTTCCCTGGCATAATCAGGAGCAGGAGGAAGTCTATTTTGTCCTCGAGGGCAAGGCCGAGATGTGTCTCGGGTCTGAACGCCAGATTCTCACTTCCGGCATGGCAGGCTACATTCCCTGCGGTGTCTTTCACCAGATCTCCAATCTGGGAACAACTCCGCTCAAGATGATTTACTGCTACGGTCCAGCAGGTGATGTTGCGCACTGGAAGCAGGAACTTGCGGGAACCCTGCCCAAGGCTGGCGTTGAGGCACCCCCCTTGCCGGAAGGGGCTATTCGGCAGTGTACGGAGCTCCTATGACGATAAAAATCAAACCCCGTGAAACATGCCAGTGGGATGCGGTCTCCCTGGGTGAAGTGATGTTGAGGCTGGATCCCGGGGAGGGGCGCATCCGCACTGCCCGTGAGTTCAAAGTGTGGGAGGGCGGCGGTGATAGTTTTGCCTCGGGCTTGATCTATGGGTTTCTTGCCGGCAAGACGCCGCAGGAGTCGGTTGAGTACGGAGCCGCTCACGGAGCGCTGGCCATGTCCACGCCAGGCGACACCAGTATGGTGACCGTGAAAGAGGTAGAGGCGATTATCAAGGGAAAAGGCGCGCGGGTTATCCGCTAAAGGAGTGAGTATGAGCGAAGTTAAAGTGCATCATGTCGGTATTATCATGAACGGCGTTACGGGGCGCATGGGAACCAACCAGCACCTGTTGCGATCCATTTGTGCCATCATCAAGCAGGGTGGCGTCAAGATCAGCGATTCTGAAATCATTATGCCGGATCCCATCCTCGTGGGGCGCAATGCCATCAAGCTTAAGCAGTTGGCCATGCGTGCCGGGGTAACCCGCTATACCACCAACCTGGATGAGGCCATGGCGGACAAGCACAACATCATTTATTTTGATGCGCAGACGACGGATCGCCGGGTGGATTCGGTTAAGCAGGCGATCAAGGCCGGCAAGCACATCTACTGCGAGAAGCCCACGGCGGTGTCAACGGCGGAAGCCTACGGACTCTATACGCTGGCGAAGAAAGCCGGCGTGAAGAACGGGGTTGTGCAGGACAAGCTATGGCTGCCCGGCCTGCTGAAACTCAAGGAGCTGATCCATCGCGGTTTCTTCGGGAAAATCCTGTCCGTTCGAGGCGAGTTTGGCTATTGGGTTTTCGAGGGCGATACGATTCCCCTGCAGCGTCCGTCATGGAATTACCGCAAGGAAGATGGCGGCGGCATGATCGTGGACATGTTGTGCCACTGGCGCTATGTGCTGGACAACGTGTTCGGTAGCGTCCAGGCGGTATCATGCCGCGGGGCGACGCATGTCGAGACGCGATATGATGAAGCCGGAAAGCCTTATCCCTGCACGGCAGACGATTCCGCCTATGCCACTTTTGAGTTGGAAGGGGACATTCTTGCTCACTTCAACTCGTCCTGGTGTACCCGTGTCCGGCGTGATGATCTTCTGACAATTCAGGTAGATGGGACGTTGGGTTCGGCGGTGGCCGGCCTGCGCGATGTGGTGATCCAACCCTACGGGGCGACTCCGCGTGCCGTCTGGAATCCAGATATCCCGCAACCCATCAACTTCTTTGATGGTTGGCAGAAACTGCCGGAGCAGCGGGAGTATGAGAATGCCTTCAAGATTCAGTGGGAACTGTTCCTGCGCCATGTCGTCAAAGACGAACCCTTCCGCTGGAGCCTTCTTGAAGGTGCCAAAGGGGTTCAATTGGCCGAGAAGGGCATTGAGTCCTGGGATAAGCGGGCATGGGTGACCATTCCGGAACTCAAATCATGAATAAAGTGGCATTGGTGACTGGCGGAAGCCGGGGAATCGGGATGGGGGTTGCCCTGGCGTTGGCACGGGATGGATTTGACTTATGCGTGTGCGGCGTCCGCGCCGCTTCCGAGGTCAAGGAGTCGTTGGCATCGTTGCAGGCTACAGGGAAGGACATCCTTTATGTCAAAGCGGATGTCAGCCTCAAGGCCGACCGGGACAACCTGGTCGCTGAAATCCGCCGGCATTTCGGGCGACTGAATGTTCTGGTCAATAATGCCGGGGTTGCTCCGACGGAGCGCCGTGACATTCTGGACGCAACGGAGGAGAGTTTTGAGAGGCTAGTGAGGATCAACCTGCAGGGGCCGTATTTCCTGACGCAGGCGATTGCCAAGTGGATGGTGGAGCAGAAGCAGGCACAGTCCGGGTTCTGCGGGTGCATCATCAACGTGTCCTCGATATCCGCGACTGTGGCTTCGGTCAACCGTGGTGACTATTGTATCACCAAGGCAGGCGTCGGCATGGCGACCCAGCTTTTCGCGGCGCGCCTCGGGGAATACGACATTCCAGTTTATGAAATCAGGCCGGGCATTATCAAAACAGACATGACATCCGCCGTGACCGGAAAGTACGACAAGTTAATTGGTGAAGGCCTGCTCATTCAGGGGCGTTGGGGGTTGCCGGAGGATGTCGGCCGTGCGGCGGCTATGCTGGCTCGGGGCGATCTGGCCTATTCCACAGGACAGGTTCTCATGGTAGATGGCGGTCATTCGGTGCAAAGGCTCTGAGGTTCGATATCAGAAAAACCCTGATGCAGAATCAGGATATTTCTGATTGCGAGGTTGGCCTCCTTGCCTGATGATGTGGCTTGTCAGTGGGCGAGGTGGTGATAGTCAAGACGATGTCGCAGCCCCCCTGTGGCAGATGGACATGGATGCTCCCCCGCAAACATGAAGACCATCCCACCACCTCCCCGCTGAGTTCTCTGCCCGACAGGGCGCCTCTTCCTAAACTTATCGAAGAACTTGCGGAGCGTCCTTCTGTCTGGCAGTATCCCCCCCCGTTGTAGTGGAAATGAGCCTTTATGAGATGGGAATGACTGTGTGATTGCGACATCAAAACTAACCAAGCGATTCGGGCAGGATATTTTGTTTGAGGACGTCAGCGTCCAATTTACACCCGGAAACTGTTATGGCCTCATCGGGGCCAATGGATCGGGGAAATCCACCTTTATCAAAATTCTCGCGGGCCTGATTCCCGCCAGTCAGGGTGAGGTGGTCATTGGCCGCGACTGTACGCTGGGGTATTTGCGCCAGGATCATGCTGAATTCGATCATGTTTCAATCCTGGATACGGTTTTCATGGGGAATAAGAAACTCTGGGATCTCCATTTGGAGCGGGAAGCCCTGTACTCCGCAACTGATCTTTCCGATGCCGAGCATGACCGCAGTGGCGTTGTTGAAGATGAATTTGGTCAGGCGGGCGGCTATACCATGGAGGCGGATGCCGCAAAGTTGCTGGCC
Source organism: bacterium (assembly GCA_037134355.1). Taxonomy (GTDB): domain Bacteria; phylum Verrucomicrobiota; class Kiritimatiellia; order CAIKKV01; family CAITUY01; genus JAABPW01. The sequence continues at coordinate 8,235 of JBAXMJ010000084.1, forward strand.
GGCCTCGGATTCACGGAAGATGTCTTTACCCGGGAAATGAGCACACTGCAGGGCGGCTTCAAGCTCCGGGTTCTGCTGGCCCAGGTTCTGTTCGCCCATCCCGATGTCCTTCTGCTGGATGAACCCACCAATCATTTGGATATGGAATCCATCGAGTGGCTGGTTGAACTGTTGAAACGGTATGAGGGCACCGTGGTCGTCATCTCCCATGACCGTTTCTTTTTGAATCAGGTATGCAGCCATATTGCCGACCTGGACTATCATGAAATCCGGATGTTCACCGGGAATTATGATGATTTTACCATCGCGAGCCTGGACGCCCGGGAGCTGCGGGAAAAAACGAACAAGAAGCTGGAAAAGCAGATTCATGACCTGAAAACCTTTATCAGCCGGTTCAGCGCCAATGCCTCCAAGGCCAAACAGGCCACCTCCCGTCAGAAGTTGCTCGGAAAGATTGAACTGGAGGAAGTGAAGCCCAGTTCGCGGGTCTCTCCCTATATCCAATTCAATCCGAAACGGCGGCTGGGTGACAAAGTCATTTCAGTCAATCACATCTCCAAGGGATATGCGACCCCGCTTTTCTCGGATTTTTCGTGCAAGATCAAACCGAAGGAAAAGATCGCGATCATCGGGAAGAACGGGGTTGGCAAGACCACGCTTCTGAAAATCCTGTGCGGACAGTTACCCCCGGATTCCGGTTCCGTGGTGCTGGGCGATACGCTCCAGTTCAGCATCTTCCCCCAGGATCCCGGGGAAATCCTCGATCCCGAAAGCCAGGCGATTACCTGGCTGCGGCAATTTTCAGACAACAAGGATATTTCCGAGACCGAACTCAGATCTTTTATGGGACGGATGCTTTTCAGCAAGGATGATGTGTTTAAGCCCATCCAGGTTCTGAGTGGTGGTGAAAAGGCCCGGCTTATGCTGGCCAAGATGATGCTGGAGGGGGGGAATATGGTTGTTCTGGATGAGCCCACTAATCATCTGGATCTGGAGTCCATTGAAGCGCTGAACTTCGCCCTTTCCAAGACCGAGAGCACCATTATTTTTGTGTCCCATGATCATCGATTGATCGGCTCACTCGCCACGCGGATATTGGAGATTAAGGACGGAAAGATTCTCGACCGTTCGTGCGAATCATAAGGGACATCCCATGATGGTCTGGCTTTGTTATTGTCTTCTGGGCGGTGTCGCCGGGGTGTTGGCCGGACTGCTGGGGGTTGGTGGTGGTCTGATCATTGTGCCTGTCTTGGTGATCCTGTTTGCCAAACAATCATTTCTGACCAGCCAGATTCAGCACCTCGCCGTGGGAACGTCGCTGGCGAGTATCGTGTTCACCTCGCTCTCGAGCATGCGCGCGCATCATCAGCGCGCCGGGGTGGATTGGGGGATGGTCTGGCGATTGTCGCCCGCGATCGTTGTCGGTGCCCTTTCCGGCGCCTGGGTGGCCTCTCAGATCTCCACGCGGTGTCTGCAGTGGGTTTTTGTGGTGTTCATCTACGGTGTTGCCGCGCAGATGTTTCTCAATGCGGCAGTTCCTCATTCACAGGCTAAAGCACGGCATGGCGTGCTTCTCTCCCTGATAAGTGTCCTGATCGGCGGGGTGTCGAGTCTGGTGGGGGTAGGGGGTGGGAGCCTTCTGGTACCCCTGTTGTCCTGGTGCAATCTCCCGATGCGCCGGGCTATTGGTACATCGGCTGCCATCGGCTTCTTTATCGCCTCTTCGGGAGCTGCGGGAAGCATGATGGCCGGGTGGGGCACCGGCGGGCTGCCGAAATATTCCATCGGTTATGTCTATTTGCCTGCCGTGGCCGGCATTGCTCTTCTGAGCACGTTGACCGCGCCGCTCGGAGCGCGCCTCGCTCATCGCGTACCGGTGCCGATGTTAAAGAGGTTCTTTGCCGTTTTGCTGTGTGTCATTGGCCTCAAAATGATCATGGGCCTGTTATAGCAAGGTGAGAGTTGAATTTTGAAAGGTTTCGCAATTGACTAAACATGAATCTAGGGGTAGGGACGGCTCTCCGAGCCGTCCGCGGAGGCCTCGGAGAGGCCTCCCTACCCGGATCATGCAAAGACAATAGTGGCCCTTCTAATACTCCCGATTCTTCAGGCTCCGGATTCCTAGCCATAACGGAAGGGACACCATCAGGCCGGACAGCAGGATCACCCAGAGGCCGGCGATGAGGTTGGCTTTGATGAAGAGGGTGTCTGCAAGGCCTGCTGAAGCCCGCCAGTGCCAGATCAGGCCGAAGGGAAGAATCGCGCCCAGCATCATGCCCAGGCTGAGCACCAGATTCATGGTGCCGCCAAATCCGGAAATGATGGCTGCCGGGTTCGGTTGCTTGAGGTCAATAAACAGGGCACCCAGACCCGTTGACAGCGCCGAGACCGAGATTGAAATGGCCACGGCCAGTCCGATGGAGATGATGCTCAAGGCGGGTCCCGCCTGGAGCATCCAGGTGGCCAATCCCATCAGGCCGGCACTGATGGTGACCATGGCGAGAGCGGCCAGGAAAAACTTAGTCAGCAGGATTCTCCGCATGCCGGTGGGCGCCAGCCCGAGGATCCAGAAGCTGTGTCCTTCCAGACTGAGCTGAGGGAAGACGAACCGTGCGGCGAGAGAACAGATCACCGACGAGACGCTGAAAATATTCAGGAACACGACCAGGTTCCGCCAGATCGGGGGCATCTCGTTGTAATGGAATGAACGGAAGCTGGAGAAATACAATCCCAGCAAGCCGAAGAAGATCAACGCCTGCGACCACTGAAGGGGATCGCGCAGGAATGACCGGATGTCTTTCATGACCATACCCCGGATGTCATGGGGCAGGAAGACCAGAAGCCGGTCCAGCCAGCCCAGCAGTTCAGGCGACCGGCGCCGGATCTCGGGCGAGCCCGTGATCTGCTGATAGGCCGTGTAAAACACCCGATTCCCGAATTCCTGAATAATCAGGAACAGCATGGCCGTATTGGTAACCAGAACCAGCCACAGCATACTTCCCCGGAACCACTCCCCGTTTGTCAGCGCCATGATTCCTTCTGCAGTCCAATTATTAGGCATCAGAGGGTGGGTGGCGAGTTGCAGGCCGGGCAGGAACCGGTTGAGGATGAAGGTCGCCTCCTTCTGCATGACCGGGCGGATTTGAAGGATGGCGCGAATAGCGAGGACCAGCAGGATAGCGGCCGCAGCGCCCCAGACGAGACGGCTCCTGGGAAACCACCGGACGGCGGCGAGGCTGATGAGGTTGCCGAGGGCTCCGCACAGAAAAACAAACGGCAGGGAGAAAAGAACCGTCCAGAGGGCAAAGACAAGCCCCAGTTTCTCGTGCCAGGCATAGGCTGCCGTAAAGGGGATCATCAGGAAGAAGAACGCCCAGGAACTCAGCAGGGTGGACTCGATGAACTTATAGGTGACAAAGCTTCGGGTGTCGAGGGGGGTGGTTAATACCCCGATCTGCGGCACAATAATTAGCGATCTTTGATTCCCACTGAAAAGAAAGG
>JBAXMJ010000085.1:0-11719 GCA_037134355.1 bacterium
ATCTCAACCCCGTTCTTGATCAATGAAAAATCCCCCCACAAACCCAGAAGCGCCAATTTTTGGCCTGTTCCTCACCCTGCAGGCCTGGCATGAACGCTGGACGATTCAGGAATGGTGCATCCGCTGGATGGTCCCGGCCGCACTGATGGGTGCCGCCCTGCTCTGGACCTGCGTCTCCTACCATCTGGATTACTGGGCCATCTTCCGTACCTCCCTGGACTACACCCGCGGGTTTTATCAGATGACGAATGCCTATCAATGGATCATTGCCATGCTCGGAGGCCCCCTGGATCTGTTTTTACTCAGCGGAAGCGTAATCGCCTTTCTATTCTGGCGTCGGTTTCCCGTTGAGGCCAAACGCGCCATCCATTCCCCGCTGGTAATCTATCTGCTGAGTCTTCTGACCGTTTATCTAGTGACCACCCTCTCCGTCAACATCCTGAAAATGGAGTCGAGTCGTGTCTGGGCCTGGGTCACCGCGCTTCCCCTTGTTTTTGTCGCGCAGGTCCTTCACCGATCCACCCACCCGCGTTTTTATTTTCTCATGGCGGTTGTCCTTGCCATGCTCCAGTATTACGCGATGCAACTCTTCCTAACCCCCTGCGGATAAGCACCACCACGGAGAATCCATCATGAAAACTCTCGGTAAACTTCTGTTACGCTTAAGCATCAGTGCCCTATTAACCTTTGTCATGCTGGAGGCCGGACTCGCCTGGCTGTGCACGACCGGAAAGCTGAAAATCGCGAAACCCGCCTACTGCCTCGGCAACATCGGCTCCCGGTTCTGGGCGGACAGCAATCCCTGGTTCGGGGTCTGGCACGATCCTCATTCCTCGTTCAAGCATGTTTCGCCCGACACGACCCTGACCTATCACGCCAATGCCTGGGGCATGCGGGATCGGGAGCGCGATAAATCCGCTGCGGGGAAAAAACGGGTGGTCGTCCTCGGTGATTCCTTTATGGAAGGCTGGGGCGTTGCCACGGAAGACCGCATGAGCGACCGACTGGAGCGCGGCACGGGACTGGAGCACCTGAACTTCGGAACCTCCGGCTCCTTCGGCCCCACGCAGTCCCTCATGCTTTACACCCACCTGGCGAAGGACTTCGAGCACGCCGCCCTGATCATTTCAATTTTGCCAGACAATGATTTCCTGGACGATGATTATGAGTACTGCAAGACCATGCACGCCGGACGGATTCGCCCCTTTTTCACCGGATCAAAGCCCCACTACGAACTCACCATTACCCAACCTCCAGCCACCCCACCCGGCTCGAAGCTACTCGAACAATTTCTGCTGCAATTCACCTACACCGGGAATGTAATCAAACATTTCAAGGAACTTTCGCGGCATAAGCAGGCGGCGTTGCCGTCCGACTATGCCGGCTATTTTGATTTCACTCCAGCGCAATGGGATCGGATGGAACACGTGCTGAAAGAATTTCGCAAAGCCGCCCCCACCCTTCCAATCCTAGTGATCACCATTCCGTGCGATACTGATTTTAAACGCACCGCGAAGAACGGCGAAGCGCCACTCCCCGGAAAAATGCGCGAACTCTGCAAAACTCTGGACATCCAGTATCTCGACCTGCTCCCAGCCATTCAGTCAGCCCCTGGTGGTTGGTCAACCTGCTACCTCAAAACCGACCGCCATTGGAATTCCAAAGGAAACCAGGTCGCCGCTGAAGCCGTCCGGAAGGCCGCTCCCTTTTATCAGTAGGACGCCATCTTGCCGCACAACAGCTCGTTCAACACTGGCAAGTCTTTCGGATACACAGAGATCAATCGCTTGCCTTCCTGCTGATAGAGCATCTGCTTCTTATACATGCTCATTTTATACTGTGGGGAATCAAGGCCCCAATATTCAATGTAGACATCCTGTTCAGGCAAATAGAAATCGGGTCGGATCTGAAATTCAGCAATGATGCGAAATTTGGCGTCGTAGCGGTAGGCAATGCCATGTGCGGTGAGCCAATCAGCAATCAGTCGCTCTCCCCGGGATTGAACCAGGGTGCCATCACGCGCCGTAATCGTTTTGTTGATCTCAACCTGTGCCTCAAAGTTTCGGCGTTCTAGAAACACCTCGTCAAAACAACGGTCACAATAACTCCGTTGGAAGACTTGTAGCGAACGTTCTTGCTCCTGAATCGAGATAGCCGCGCTGCACCGCTGGCACCGGTGTCGGACATTCGAAGCGGCATCCTTTGCCGCGAGCTCAATAGCGTCGGCGGTTGTTAACGCTGCGGCGCGGACATAATCTCGAAGTGCCGAATTGCGAGCGACATCACGCAGGTCGTGCAGGTGAGCCTGGGCAAAAGCCGCATAGGCCTTGAGGGCACGAATGGCATATTGTTGCGTTTGCGGGTGGCGGGCACCCCTCGCCAGTGGTGCCAAGGCCGCGACGGCATCTCCAGGATTAACCCCGAATCCCGCCAACTTGCCGATCGCCGATGCGGCCAGTCGCTGTACTTCATTCGAGGGCAAACTCAGCAACGCAATCAACTCCGGCAACACTGCCGCATCGCCGCTACGCCCCAATTGCAGCACCCGCTGCACAGCAGTATGGTGTTCGGCGGGGAGCATGAAACTTTTCATTATAAGCTCCTATTCACCAACCCGCATGAACTCACTCCCGTTCGCTCATGCCTCGTCGGCGAGCAAAGCGAGTCGGCACCTTGTCTTTGTTAAATAGATCTAATATAGACAAGACTAGCACGCCCGTCAATCCTGCTACTCCACCCGCGTGATCGTCACGGACCGGATGGCCAGGTCGGCTTTCCGGCTGTAACGGAATTCAAGCCGCAGGGGCTTGGGACTGACAGCTCTATAGTCGACGAAGGCCTCCTGCCCGGCCATCACGGAATGCGTCACGCGATCCCCGCCATCGGACTGCATCACGGAGAAATCGCCGAGGATGGCTCCCTTAGCCGCCGTTGTGACCTTCATCGACACCCGGTAACGACCGGGCAGAACAGGAAGAATTGGGGCATAAAACACCACATCGGCCTGAACCCGGTCGGCATCGAGAGAAACCACTCCGGTCACGGGATCGGAATAACCCGCCCGGAAAAATGAGTCGGCGGGCAGGGTCATGCTCTCCCCCGGCTGAAGCCATTTCCAGGGACCCGCCATCAGCGTAGTCATTCCCACCTCCACCACACCCTCCGTCGCCGTGATCACAGGAGTCACCATGGTTTGTTTTCCGCGGGGCAACACCGGAGCCGGAAGTTCAAGCCACTCCCAGTCATGGCCGGATCCCACCTTGCGCGTGAACCCATCGCCTCGAAGGCCCGTTCCAAAGGATCCCTCAAGCTTCCCGTAACCGCGCACTGCCATCAGGAAACGCAGGCCCTCCACAGGGTACAAGGTGCGTGAATCCAACTTTAGTTGCCCTCCGGGCGCAATCAGCCTCATATAAACATCCGAAGCGGCCGTATCCTCCACAACCGCCACCGTCCCCGTGGCCACATCGCACGGGCTCCATTGCCAGGCGGTGAGAACGGTAACGGGCTCCTGGTTACTGGCTCGCTTGCGGGCAGAAAGACTGGAAAGGATCTTGAAAGACCACACGGCCTTGTCGCGGGCAAGGAACTGAAGGCGCGGATGCCGAATCAATTCACGCAAGGTCTGTGATACAGGGAACGGACTCACCTTTTCGGGAAATGAATCTTCCTGAATCAGCAGATACCCGATCTTTTTTTCCAACAAGCCATCCAGAGTATCGTCGGAGATCAGCCCCATATTGATCGCCTCGAACCGCTGGAAGATCTCCGTGAAATACTGGCGCGACACGGAGGGCGAATACCCGTTGAGCATTTTGGTGCGATACAGGGTGGCATAGTATTCAGTAATGGAGTTCCAATGCGAATCACCCGGCCAAAGCGGAATCGCCAGAGCCCGGTTTTCCCGCCCGCTCGCCGCTGCGTCCTTTGCAATCGCATGATATCCGCCCTGCTCATAATCCAGCAGACAAAGCGTGGGATCCAGCCGACGTCCGTAATCCAAACAACAGCCTGCAACAATGCCACCCGCCAACAGGACACTCCCAATCCGCCGGGTAAACATCCGATTGAACCGATCCATGACCATGACCAACGCAATTCCCAGAAAAGGCGTGAGAATGCAGTAAATTTTGGCGGGCTGCCGAATCATCTTGTAGGGGGGAATTATTGCGCGAAGCGCCTTCCACAATCGATGCTCCGAGTCAAACGGCGTATTGGGGCCAAGCGACAGAATGGCGATTCCTCCAATAGCCGCCAGCACCATCACGAACAACGCCAGCCTGATCCTGGCTTGCGGCTGGTTTCTCCAGGCATCAACCACCAGAAAAACAAACCCGATAATCAGGACAACAGCCACAACAACACCGATGTAAATGATGTTGTATTGGTTATCCAGAGTGGTATCGAACCAGCCTGTCCATCGCAACGCATAACCCAACGACTCTTCGAGCGAGCGCCCTTTGGATTGCAGGGTATGATCAAGCGACGCCTTAATAATACTGGTCTGCAAATACGCCCCGATCATGCCCCCCAGAATAGGCACCAACGGCCAACCCCTTCGCGTTCTTTGCGAGCTTCTGTTCAAACCCTTTTCCCGATCAAACGCCACGCACATCAGCCCCCAAACCGGCGTCGCCAGAAAAACAAAGAAGAACACATGCAAATCCACCCAGGAGCAAATAAACAAGAGGGTTCCCGCCAGGACGCCGCCCCATAGCTTACGATCCCGGATCGCCACATCCACTCCCCAAAAGATCAGCGGCACCCACAGCATGCCCATGCCCGTCGGACTTCCACCCAATAGCGACACATAAAAATAGGGCAACAAAATGGAAGGCAAGGCGGCCACTCCCGCCGTCAGTTCGGATCCGGTAAACCGGCGCATCAGCCGCCAGGTCGCCCAATAAATCAACCAGACCGTCACGCACAGCATGAGGTTCCAGCCAATGACCCGCCCACCCAGCGCATACCCTGCTGAATACAAAAGGCCAAACGGAAAATAGTAGCTTCCGGGATTATAGAGCGCCTGGTCATTTCCCTGGTTGAACTCATACACATGGTAGAACAACGGCGTTTGCCCGGTAAAGGAATCCGCCAACATCCAGAGCTGATACAGGAACTGGAGGGGGTCGCCGGGAATCATGTAACGGGCTCCACCCATTTCGGGCCGGTTTGAGGTGGGAATCCCGGCGTGAAAATTTGCCCCCAGCGGCCAGGTCAGCGCGAAGTACACCACCATGGAGACAAGAAACGAAATTAGTAAAATCTGGCGATTTCTCATTCTTCCTTCTGTCTCCTGACTTCTGCCTTTTGAATCTTCCGCACTACCGCCAAGATCGCCTTCTGCTCATCCGTCCCCAATAACCAGCGCCAGCCCAGCGCCAGAAAAAGCACCAACTCAAGGGCAACCAGCACCAGTCGAATCAGGAATGACGGCACCAGCGTGACCCCGGCCATCAGGAGAAGCGCCACCAGAACCATCACAGCCGACCTGCCAATCGCCGAACCCGATCCGGGTGCATATCGATGAGCCAGCAGGGTCATGACCACGGTCTCCAACAGGCACCGGATGAACCACGCGATCCCGGCGCCTTCCATACCAAACTGCTTCGTCAGAAACCAGGCGACCCCGATAGCCACCGGGATCAGCACCAAATGCAGCTTCGCGCTGATATCCGGCCGCCCCACCCCCTGTAGCAGTGAAAACGGAACAAAGGAAAGGCTGTACACGAATATGCCGGCAGTGAGCCACCGCATGACCCCGGCGCTCGCTGTTGCAAACGCCGCATCCTGCCAGATCATCAGTCCTTCCCACGCAAAGGCAAATAGCACCAGCACCACCGGGAAGGAAAAGAGCAACAGACTTTTAACCCCTTTGGCGTACAACGCCGCCAAGGCACCTGACTCCAGGGCATGCTGCGCGGAAAATGACGGAAACAACACCGACACCCAGGCCCTCGGGAAAATTAGAAGTCGGATGATCATCTCCGCAATGGTCGCATAGAAGCCCACCATCGCCACCGGTAGCAGTCCGAACATCAGGGCGCTATTCGCCTGATTCAGCACCAACATGGCAATGCTCGACACCGACATCCAGCCGCCGAGGGCAAATAACGGCCGGATCAGCTTACGCTGGAAGTGAACACCGCCCCGGAGAACCGGCACATCCCAGAGACAGGCCGTAAAATAAATGAGGCATTCCAGTGCCTTTCCTGAAAGCAACGCCACCACTGGCGCCAGAAGACTGTGCGAGACCATCGCCACGGCCATCGGCCCGAGAAATGTGTAGATTTGCATCGGCAGCCTGATGAGGTTGATAAGCTTGAATTTCTGGTGCGCCTCCAGCACCCCCACCAGACAGGCTGTTAACACCAGGAACGGCGTCCCGAGCCCGGCGGCAAAAAGCGTATAGGCGGCATCCAGCTGAAGCGAGGCCGGGATCTTACTCCACTGCCCCACGATCGGAGAAATCAGCGGAAAGAAAATCGCCATCCCCACCCCCGAAAATCCCAGCATCATAGCCAGCGAAGTCCAGAAAATGGCGGGCAACTCCTCACTTTTCCGGCTCGCCAGGCGGGTGGACATGAATTGTGTCACCGCGCGCCCCAGCCCCAGATCGAGGATGGACAGGTAGTTGATCACCGTCAGCAGGAACATGAAGGCGCCATAGACATCCTCGCCCATCCGGCCACGCAACGGCGGCAGGACAAAAAAGGCGACAATCATCGGTGTGCACAACCCGAACAAGTTCCAGCCGGTGAACTTGAGCAGTCGCCCGGTAGACGGAGAGGCAGTGAAATGACTCTCTTCCTGCCGGATGCCTCGGAGAGGCATCCCTACCCTTTCCGATTTCGAGGGTAGGGAGGGCTCTCCGAGCCCTCCGTGCATTGGCATTGGACCCTGCCTTGTCATCAGCCTCCCTCCAAAACTCTGAAAAGCGCGAGGTGCTGCTCGGCCACATGGGTCATGCTGAATTTTTTCACAACGGTCTCCCGTCCAGCCCGACTCCATTCCGCCACCCGCGCCGGGTCACCGATGAGGGTGTTCAATCCCGCCACCCAGGCCGCCACGTCGTTCACCGGAACCAGCTGGCCGTCATGCCCGTCAGTGACAATTGCCTGACACCCGCCGATATCCGAGGCCAGGGTGGGCAGTCCTGACGCCAGCGCCTCCAGCAGGGCCAGAGGCAGGGCTTCACTCTCGGAAGGAAACACAAAGAAATCAGACGCCTGAAGGTATTCCTGAACGTTGCTGACGCTGCCGGCAAAAAGCATTGAAGACTGCATTGCGTTCTGCTCCACAAAGTCACGCAGTTCTTTCTCACAGGACAGAAACTGCATCGCGCCTGAGCCGATCAGCAGAAACTTGCAGTCCGGGTGGTGCGGGCTCCAGTCCTTCCAGACACGAACCAGAAACTCCAGTCCCTTGCCGCGGTTCAATTTACCAGTGTAGGCAAACAGGCGTCCTTCCGGAAGGCCGAGTTTTCGCCGAAGCGCCGCCCTCGCTTCGGCCGCCACCGGGCTGAAGCGCATCACATCAATTCCGTTCGGAATATCCGCAATTTTCTCATGGGGAATCCCGCAGGACTCATACTCGTCGCGAATGACTGCGGCGATGCTCAGGAAGGAGTCCGCTCGCTTTAAAATGAGATTCCGAAGCAGGATTGGCACCATCGCCATACACTTTACAAACGAATTCACCCGGCCATCAGGCTTCTCCCAGATAAACGCACCCGACAACTCGCCTCGCGACTCCGCCCTCAAGACACAACGCTTGCCGAGCAGGAGCGCGATCATGACGGCGATCAGACCCAAGGTTCGGATTCCGCACACATAAATCACATCGTAGTCGTGCCGCATCCGGATCAGGCGCCAGAACGATGAAAACACCATGAGATATTTTCCCATCCGCGGGTAGCCGGCGGGAGGGACTCGATAGACAGGCACTTCATCGACCGTCTCGAAGGCGGGCGAGGTTGCCACCTTATGACCGGTAAGAACAAAAACAGGAACCCCCAGCCGCCGGAATTCGCCGCACATCAACCGGGCATGCGCCTCACCTCCACCAACCACCGGATAGTAGGAATCGGTTAAAAGGCAGATTTGGGGAGGGGAGGGTTCAGGGTTCAGGGTTCGGGGGTCGGGGTTCAAGTTGTATTATGTTCCTAAGAAAAAGTTTTTCCGGCCTTTGCCGGGTAGACAATAGAGGTGCTGGTGCTTGAGACGCATCAGACGGTAGGGCGGATCGCCGGGTTTAACGGATCGTCCGCCAAACAGACGGTCCCCAAACGCGGTCTCGTAGCCGGCTTGCGCGGCCGCGATTTCAGCCGGCTTGCTGGCCACGGCCCAGGGAAAGCACATATGGCGAACGGTGTCGGTGTTGAGCCGGGCGTTGAGCTGTTCCCGGGCTACGGCCAGGTCGTCCCGTATGGCGGCATCACGCTCGGCCGGGGATTCCTGTCGTCCCTTAAACGATCCCGCGAGGGTTCGAAGTTGCTGATCCCACCCGGCCCGGTCGAAGAAAGATTCTCCTCCGTTTTCCCGGACATGCCGGGTACAGGCCTCAAAGGCTCCGGGGTTGTCATAGCGCAGAGCCGAAGAATACCGGGAACGATGGGTATAAATCGGGGCGCCCCAATCTGAGGACAAGAGGTGCCGCTCCCCGGATCCGGCAACGAGCCATGGATAGAGATGGGGATGCCGACTGAACCCCGGCTTAACAAACCCTTCGATGATCGAATCGGAAAACACCATGGTGTGGCGCAAGGTGTGGGCTTGAATATCTACCGCTCCAGAGGCATGCAGGGCCTTCAATTCGCACCAGGCCGCGAAGGGCGTGTCTGACGCATCCACTCCAAGGGGCGCCCCTTCAGAACTGCCTAATACCGGCCTGGGATGCGGCAGTTCAGGAACGAGAGCCGGACTCACATAGGTAATGGCTTGGAGCCCATATTTCCGGAGTAACGGAGCCGCCACGGTCCAGAGACTGGCCCAGGCATCATCGAAACAGAGCACCACGGAGTTCGGCCCCGGATGAACGCCGCGTCTGACATAGGCTGAAATGGCCTCAGAGGTCACGGTCCTGTAACCGTTTTCGGCCAGGTATATCAGATAAGGCTCCAACCGGTCGGCCACGGCTTCGTGAAAGTGGAACACGGGCAACCAGCGCCCGAGGCCCCCGCCAAACAGGAACGCCGGGTAACACCCGGTGGCCAGATCAAGGACCCCTCGCCAGGGGGTGTTTCGTTCGGAAAATGGAATTCGTTGAATCATCGTATCACGCCATGCTGAAAGCCTGTACCTTGCACTTATCAGGAGCCTGAATCAATCGTGTTTTGCTGATCCGGAAGCGTTGGTTTCTTTTTCTCCAGGCGCACGCGTTTGCGCATTTTCTTAAGCCATTTCCGAACCCATCGACTGAACCGGGTTTTGGGTGCCAGCAACAGGATGCCAAAAGCAAGCGGCGTCCACCCCGGCAGCACCGGCACAATAATCCCGATCAGACCCACCACAATGAGAACGATTCCCGTCCCGATTCTGAGTTCGCGCCGGAAGCGTTTTCGCCAGGGGATAGAATTCGATTTCAGCGGTGTGATCATGTTATTCCAGTATCGGCCTCTTCAATGCCCGCACCATACCGTCAAAAACAGGGGCAGTCCATTCGATTCATAATAGTATCACCTTGCCATAAGGCCCTTGCATTTCGTAAGGTTCCGGCCTGCATTTTCTATATCTTCATGGAGAGGTGGCCGAGTGGTCTAAGGCGCAGCACTGGAAATGCTGTGTACCGCAAGGTACCGTGGGTTCAAATCCCACCCTCTCCGCCATCCTTCGCTCTGCGCCTGACGGCTTGAGCTACGGATGGCCTCCGGCCAAAAACATGGGGCGCAGAGCGAAGGATGGCGCCCTTCGGCGAAGATTCGCGATCAGTAGTTACAGTGCCAAACGGAATAATCATTCAGCGCGGTGTAAAATGAGTCGCTTTTGTTGGCCGTCCTGAGCCATGACAGGCCAATATGGCACGCAGCCAACTAAACTTCTCTTTCATGAAATCGAAATCAGGGCCGGATGTAACGAATCTCGCCTTCCCCTTGATCAAGAAACCGGCACCTGTTCCATGCAGTCCCTCAACCTTACTGCTTCCCAATGTAATCAAAATATCCGGATTGTGAGCAATGTTGGCTTCCGTCTTGTGCATGTAGCCTGCGGGAATAAACAGCCTCTCATCCTGCGATATTCTGAGGTAGCTATTCCAGGTATTGACCATGTGGGGGCCATCAGGTCCAAGGGTGGCGATTGCAACAACTCCGTCCTTCTTCATGATTTCCAACAGTTTCTCTGGGATCATCGTGGGCTCCTCACCTTCTTATGTATTCTTTACGCTGATAACTTCCCAATGACCGCCTTTATCAGGACCAACACGCTTAATCATGCCTGACTTGCGTAGGCGACGGATCGCCCTCTCGACAGTACTAAGTGATTTCCCAATCTTCAAAGCAACAGCGGGGACTGATAAGAAACCGTCTGCACGGAGCAGGGCGAGAATCTGGTCAGATATTTTCCCCGTCATTTTCCCCGTCATTTTCCCCGTCATCTCATTCGACACGTCTTGAGCGGGAGCAGGGAAAGTGAACTCAATCCACAACCCGGTCTGCTCATAACGGAGCAATGGTTTCGGCGTTCCGGCCACTCGACATGCCTCCATGATCCGTTCAATCCCTCTTCCCCAAGCCTCGATCATGCCAGCCCTGAAGAAGACATTCGCCACATCCGGATTGAAGGGCTGCGAGGGATGTTTGCCTTTCAGTTTAGCGACCGTCCAATCAAGAGGGAGTTCACCAGAATTCCAAAGCATGAGCTTGTCAGGATAAACGCTGATCTGAATTGGTGCCCCAGATGAGTAGTCCTTGTGGATAATGGCATTGAGTACTGCCTCACGGAGAGCCGCCTCGGGTACCGGAAACGTCTCAAACCGCTGAATGCCCTGATAGGTGATCCCTGCTTTGAGATATTTCGTGAGCAACAATTCCATCGTCTTCTCCACCTGCGTGAAGAGATCACCGTGAATCTCGTCCTGATAGAGCAAATCCGTGTTGGTGCGGAAGAACCCGATCTTCAGGAACGCACTCGTGACAAAACGCTCGGGATCGGGATGGAACAGCAGTACCGCCGCCCGCTTCAGGTAGGAGCCGTCCATCAACCGCAATTTTTCAATGAGACTGGGTGTGGATTCCTTCAGGATGGCGGAATCCAACCTCTGGCTTTGTTTCGCCAGTTTGCGAAAGAGGCTGATGGTCGGCTTTGAGAGGTCTTTCACCGTCACATAAGGCACCGGCAACCCATCCCAATGCTTTCCCTGTTTCCTGAGCAGGAACTTATCCAGAGCGGCCCCCTTCAGTTCTTGCTTCGTACTCCCACTGCGCAGGTGATACTCGCCTTTATAGCTCACGGGATACGGGTAGGACTCAACCACAATCTCCAGATATGCCTTTCCGGCCTCCTCCCGCAAATTCACCGCCACCATGATGCCAAGGATGTCCCTTACCTTATTCGGGATGTCTTCAAGCAGCTTCTTGGCATTTTGGAGGCCGACAGGTTCGCCTTTGTCGTTCTTTCCAATGACCAACATCCCGCCCTGAGCATTGGCGAAGCCACAAATCCACTTGAGGTATTCGTCTCGCCACGACTCTTTCCATTCGACGGTTTGATGCTCGCTCATG